>VGCX01000170.1 GCA_016869935.1 Alphaproteobacteria bacterium | reverse complement strand
CACTTGAAGAAGATGGTTTGGAGGTTGCTCCATCTGTGCTATCACCACTCCCTTCTACCATATTATATACATTATAGCAAATTAAGCCAAACGACAGAGCTTCAGCTAATTCAATTGATATTATTCCTGCGGCTGTTAATTATGCTAGAGCTAGCCCTCCAAGGGGAAGTAAAAATACAGCATTATTATCGACAGCATTTTTTGCTCTCATCATACTCACCTGTGGATCACAATCCTCTACGATCAAAGATCCTGCAATAGCGTTACTGGCTTTTTCAAGATAAGGAATGGAGGATGTAAGCTTATGAAGCGCGCCTGCCGTACTGGCGGCAATCAAAAGGTCGGTTGGATTAATCCTTTGAGTCAGCACCACTTGTGAAAGTACCACCACTGTCATCCCGGCGGACGCCGGGACCCAGTAGCCCTCGCGCATGCGAGGGACCACTCCTCAAAAGCTATAACAAAATTAATGTCAAAAATCTTGGGCACTTTAAAGGCTCTTGCCCCCGGATTAAATCCGGGGTCTACTGGGCCCCCGCGGCTGCGGGGGTGACAGTGGTGGGGTCTCTGCTCACTTATTTCCAAAAAACCCTATCATCAGCGTCAATAAACCCATAAACAGGATGAACAATAAAGTTCCAAAAGATTAAAAAGATAAGAAGGGGGTTTTTCATTGGATTTGTACCAATTTCGATTAACTCAGCAAATAAAGTCTCTTTAAATCAAGATGGGTTTATTTTGTTCTCTAGCGATTTTTAATACTATTTTTGGATCTATTAAATCTTTAGAAGTTCTTATAATCTCTGTACACCCAGAAACATATTCTTCAAGCTCTTCTATTATTGTAGTCCACTCTTCCTCAGTGTTAATTGAAGCTTCATAAAGTTTTTTTATTAAGTCTATTGCTTCTTGATCATTCTTAATCATATTTACCTCTTAAAATGATAACTTTTTTCCAGTATATCAACGTGATATCTTGGGGTTGTTATAATAAAATTTACATCACAGGCTGCCTAAAATTTTTTGATACTCTGGATCATCAAAAAATAGATCATCTTTAATGTGGGTTAAAATTTTGGTGGGGCTGTCATAAATTTTGTGCTAGTGAGTACCATGAAGATCACCAAGAATTAGGGAATCTATCATGGAAGAGGATGGAGAACTGAGCGAGAGCTTGTTTCCATTCTCTAATGGGCATAGTCCACTTTTTTGAGGCATTTTGCAAGGCCAAAAAAACAAGTTTGATGGCAGCCTGATCGTTTGGGAACAAACCTTTGGTTTTAATGACTTTCCTAATTTGCCTATTGGTGGCTTCAATAGCGTTGGTTGTGTAGATAGCTTTTCTTATGAAGTCTGGATAGGCAAGGAAGGGGATAATATGTTGCCAGTGTCTTTGCCATATACCCGGAATGGTTGGGTATTTTTTGCCCCAAGTTTGTGCAAAGGCATCGAGAGCCAATGATGCCTGTTGTTCATTAATCGCTGTATAAATGGTCTTTAAATCCCGACTAACGGCTTTATCTTTCCAGGGGACATACTTCATGGAATTGCGGATTAAATGAACGA
>VGCX01000169.1 GCA_016869935.1 Alphaproteobacteria bacterium | reverse complement strand
TACATCTAAGTTCGGTATTTTTTGTTTTACATTTTAGAGCCCATTCAGGATGTGCCATATTGATCTCCATATCTACGTTCCAACAAACGTACCACGTAGATATACAAAAAGCAACAAAAAAAAGAGAAAAAATTGCTCTTTTCTTCATATTTTATCTGACTTTTACGCTCTTTGATCTTCTTTTATTTTACCCCGCTTTTTTTATTTTCATGAGATTGCCCTGTCTATGATAGGGGACGGGCTTTCTTCATCTCCCTTTTCTAAAATATTATCATACTTTTTAAGGAATCCTTGCCTTTGCTCTCCGGTTAAGCTTCCCTTCGATACGGCGTCATTAATTTCCTTCAGCAGATCCTGCATGTCTTTTGCCCATTGATGCCCATTCAACTCTATAACCCCTTGCAGTTCCCTTAAGTGATGCGCATTACACAGAGCATGTTTACATGTTGTATAGGTGTAATAAGCTTTCAAATGATCATGAACCAAGGTCCCCTTAAAGTTTGGAATCACCCCTTCTTCATTCATTGCAACTGTTCCACGGTTCTTATGATGATAAAAGTGCGTCCATTTTGGGCTTGCACTTGTATGGATCCATTCTAAGTGGCTGCTGATGTTAACACTGGTTTCATCAACGTTAAGAACGGGGCTTTCTAAAAGCTTTTTCTTAAGCGTCGCTTCAAAGTCTTCCAACCTTTCATACGCTTCTTTGTTAAAGTTATAAAGACTCCCTTTGCTAAGGGGGAGTCCCATTTGTTTTTCAAAGTAGTCTTCTAATCTTCCATAAGGAAGCATCTGGAACTGGGACATATAAACCGCATGACTTTTAACGCTTGCCCCATATTGTATCGTCGATCCTTGAACCCCTTCAGGAAAAGAAGCTTTATAGATCTTCCCTTTCGTGTCTTCCAGAATTTGAGCCTGATATTCGGTAATGATTCTTCTAATTTCAATATCAACCACTTGGGCTTTTTCAATCCCCACTTCTTTAAAGTCTTCCCCTTTAGGGAGTATCTCAGGGTTTACCTTAAGGGGAACAACTTTATCGGGATTATCCACCATCTCCAATGTTTTCCCCTTATGTCCCTTTTGCCCACCAGGGTTTTTCCCTGTCTTTCCACGCGGTTTCTTTTCTCGATTCGGATCAAGAGACGGCGGCGTGCTACTGTTTGTGGAATTAAGTTTGGTTCCTTTGTTGATAAGAATACCAAGGACAAAAATCAAAAGCTCTATCATTGCACGAGCGCCTGTCGATAAACTCTTATCAGATTCAACAAATCGTTGAGCTCTCTCAAGAACGCTATTCACTGAAACTGGGTTACCTTTCATAAGTGCCTTTGATATCTTATCTTTCATGAAGACACTATACCATAGCTTTAAAAAGTCAAAATTTTCCTCATCCAAAGGTCTACAATCACCCAGAAATTTTTGACCCCTATCCCGCCTAATCTTTATGGTTTCTTGCAAATTCAAAGACAAAAAAGCCGTTACAAACAGCTCTTAAATGACCATTTGCCAACAGCACCAGAAAATCCAAAAATCTACCAAAAACCCTGTCAAGTAAAAAATGCAGAAAAATCAACTTTTTTTGCTAATTCCTTATCCCTGAATAGTTACGAAAAAACAACAC
>VGCX01000168.1 GCA_016869935.1 Alphaproteobacteria bacterium | reverse complement strand
ACCATCCTCAAAAGGCTTTTATTGACAAGAATTTGGAATTGTCTTTATATAGAAAATAAAATTCAAGGAAATTAACATGTATAGGTTTTATAAAGCTTCCATGATGCTTCTTATGGTAAATGCAGTTTCGTTTTTTGCTTTTCCTTAAGAATGGTCATAGGTGTTAACATGTATAAGGTTTACTTTATTTGTTTAAATTTTCTTACGATGAATGTGCTTTTTTGTTCGTGTCCATAAAAATATAGAGGAAAATATAATGTATCGGGTTTATAGTTTGGCTTTGGCGGTTGTAGCTTATAGTGGATTAGCAGTCTTTAGCGTGCCTTAACGCTAAAGAAGCTTAAGTTCTTAAAGATGGGGGTTTTAAAATTTTAAGACCGCTGGGTCTTTGCAACCAAGAGAGGGCTATATGAATATAGTGGTTTCATATCTATCCTACTAAAAGTTTTATCTCTGCATTCGAATATCCAATCTAAGAAGAGTTTTCCTATGTCTTTTTCTAGGAATGATTTCTGGGCTTTAACATATATTTTAACAGCATCAGATTCATAATTATGCAGAACCCTTTCTAAATTAAGACCCGATAGTTTAATGGTTTCTTCCGAACCTACCATAATACCAAGCCCCAATTCACAAGATTTGTCGATAATTCTAGATCCACTTATAACAAAACATCGAGCTTCTTGTGTGCACTCACCAAGGGCTGATTTTACTTTATCAGTTCCCATAATTTTTGATGTTATGTACCCACGTTGAAATAAAAAATGATGCCGATACAAATCCTCAATTTTCTCTAATAACCCATGCTTTTTAATATATCCCTTGCTTGCCCACATTTTTTGAACAAAATCATGATAAGGATAATAAGAAAAAGTATCCGTATCGTTTTCAACGCTTGTTGTAAAATAAAACTCATTAACACTTTGCGAGATCGTATAAACGTCATCAAATTGATTTAAATTCACAATAACTTTTGGATGGTCGGCTACAAAGTCAACCAAATACGGTAAATGAAAATATTCTATGATCGTTTGGGTGCTCGTTAGCTTAACTTCGCCTTGCACGTCACGCGGATTGACAGGACCCTGGTCACGAAGCCCCCCCATCATTTCAAGAATGCTTTTGCAGGCGGGGTACATTTCCATCCCATCTGCCGTTAGTTCAATGGTTTTTTTCTGCCGATTGCGAATAAAAAGACTTTTTCGAAAGCGCTCTTCGATCCGCTTTGTATAGACGTTTAGGGACTTTTCTCCAATCATGAGAACTTTTGCAATCCCCGCAACGGTGCCTAGTTCTTTGGTCAGGCAAATAATTTGCGCATCTTGTACATAAAAAATATTTTTGGTGCTTGACATTTCATTCCTTACGTTATAAACAAAGCGAACATGGATTATGTTGTTTTGAAAGTAACATACTATTGTTTTTTTATCTGGTGGTATTCTATATAAGTTTTTACCACTCGTAAAGAAATTGGGAGATTTTATCGAATTATGAAAATGTAAAACGTAACAGGTTTAGAACAGGACCTCTGTAGCGGTAACTACGTATGAGGCCCCGGCTGGATAAGAATCCGTAGCAAGATTATTATAGGGATTTCTCCCACCTTTTCCAGCCATTTTTATTATTTTTTAAATAAATGGAGATAACAATTGCAAAAATTGCCAACCGAACTACCCCCCATAAAATCCTTGAATGGCTTATGC
>VGCX01000167.1 GCA_016869935.1 Alphaproteobacteria bacterium | reverse complement strand
TGAATAACTTGTTCTTTTTTGTCTTCATGAAAGGTTTCAACGTGCTCCAAAATATAGCCTAACCGTTGTACCCATACTTGTTGATTTTGACCATCAGTGAATTGTTTTAGTCTTTTCAGATCAATGGATTCAATGAGCTCGCTCAAAATCGTTGCAATGTTATTAAGTCCCCCACTTACAGTGGGATAACACAAAAGATCATAAATTGTTAGCTCAGGATTTGAAATACTCAAGTACCCTGACTTTACCGTCAATCTATCTAAAGGAAGAGTATTCATATTTTTTTTATAAACAAAATCAATTTTAATCTTTCCGCAAATAACGGAAGACATTCTACGATTTGTCATCACTTGAAACACTTGCGGCTTTTGATGAGACGCTCCATGGTACAAGGCAGCCGTTAAAAGCGCCGCATAATAAGGGGTGTCTTGCATCACAATGGGCACCAGTTCTTCGGCTGGAATACAGCCAATATTAAAGTTTTCTGGGGGAACAATAACATAAAGCCCTTGGGTTGGCGTCACGATATCGCCTTTTTTCTTTAACCGGTAAATCCCCGCATAAAAAGCATCCTTTGATATGGTCAGCTCTCTTAAAGCATCCTGTGTCGTAAAGTACTGCTTTCCAGACTGTCGAACCTTCTTTATGTACGAATTAAACATAATATGTTACAAATCTTTCTATTATCGTCATTTTTCATGCATAGTATGGCATTTTTGAGAAAAAAGTTCTACTGTTTTTATGAAACTTCAAACAAATTTGGCCCCTCTCTCTAGGGGCTTCTTATACTGTCGTCCATAAGATAAATATTAGTGGTTTATCAAAAGACGAACTGATTCACCTTAACCATGGCAGCCTTTATTCAAAAAAAGCACGCGCTTCTTTTTATACTCTCATTTAGCTCACAAAAAGTGAGCGTTAAGGGCAAGGATACTAAAAATTAACTTTTTTGCTAAACTTGCAACCAACATCACTGCCATGGGATCAACGCCTTCTATTATCAAAGATCCTGCAGTGGCACCAATCGCTTTCGATAAAAAGAAGCGCCCTTTAACCTATTCTGGATCTACAGAACTCTTTTGGCGTTCTTCTGGACTGCCCCTTCCGCCAGGACTTTAGACACGCAATACTTCACCCAATGTGAAAGAGCGATAGGAAAACTCACCCCTAAAATATATGATTGCTAATTAGAACCAAAAATGGTACATATTCTATATGAGCCTATTTCAAAAAAAGCTTGAAGCGAAGTTTTATAGCCTTTCTTCAGGGAAGGAACCCGTAAAAGAATGGCTTAAGGAACTTCATAAAGATGACCGCCATACGATTGGTCTTGATATTAAAACAATCGAATTTGGATGGCCAATCGGTATGCCTGTGTGCAGACCATTGGGTCAAGGCTTGTATGAAGTGCGCTCAACCTTAAAAAATAGAACTATTGCTCGTGTCTTTTTTTGTATGGAAGAAAATTTTATGATTTTGTTACATGGTTTCATTAAAAAAACCCAAAAGACCCCTGAGAAAGAATTAGAAATCGCCTATAAACGATTAAAGGAGACTAAGAAATGAAACACTCTATCGGTTCTGCTTTTGATAACTTTTTAGAAGAAGAGGGCATTCTGGATGACGTAACCGCTCTTGCCCATAAGCGTGTCCTTGCGTGGCAAATTGAAGAGGCCATGAAAAATCAACATATTACACAAAAGGAAATGGCCAAAAGGATGAAAACCAGCCGCACCTACATTCATCGTTTACTGGA
>VGCX01000166.1 GCA_016869935.1 Alphaproteobacteria bacterium | reverse complement strand
GACGCAGCAGCGGTTTTTTAGTGCGGAAATGGCAACGCTTTTAAAAGCAGGGCTGACGATTCATGAGGTTTTGCTTAAGATACTATTGCATAGCTTTAATCCAAAGCTTTCTCATGCGATTTATGCAGCGTATCAAAACCTTTTAAAAGGGCATAGTATTGAAGATGCCTTTAAAGGGTATCCAAAAATTTTTACTCCTATTTTCCAAGGGTTTTTGAAACAAGCAATTTTAACAGGAAATTTGAAACAAGCGTTCATTCAATTTTCGGAATATTGTGAATATCGAATTCGAAATAAGCGTCAAGTGAGCAGTAATGTTCTCCCGCTGTTTTTTAGCGCGGGTCTTGCTTGGATTGTGACATATGTTGTGCAAAAACAAGTGTTGTTGATTGTAACAGAAGAAGCAAAAATCCTTGGAAAGAAACTTAGCTTTTGGGGTGAGACGTTTGATATGGTGGCTCCTTGGGTGCAATCGTGGAAAGTAATGCTTCCTATTATTCTAATCCCGGCCCTTTTTTCACGGCTTCTAAGAAGCTCGTTAGTTATTTCTATTCCTTTGCTTAATCGTCGCGTTTCTTTAATGGCAAAAATTCAATTTTTAAAAGTCATGACGATTGGTCTAAAAGCGGGCATGAATTTTCAGTCATGTTTTTCTGTGGCAAAGGCAGTTGTTGATAACGCTTTTTATAAAAAACGAGTTGAGCAGGCCCTAAAGCTTCTAAGCGAAGGGGCTGATCGCATGAGAGTGTTAAAACAAAGTGCTTTGTTTTCCCCTCTGCATTGTAGCTTGGTTGCTCATACGTATACTCATGAAGGGATGATACAAAACTTGGACGTTATTATAGATTTTTTGGAGTCAGAACTGAGCCTTTGGGATAATATTACGGGGCAAGCAAAAAAATATTCAGTTCTAACCATAATTGTTCTATACTTATTATTAACGGGGCTTGCAGTTCTTTATGGATTATTGGGGTGGCAATGATAACAAAAACAAAAAAATATATCAGTCTTTATGAAACAGCCAAAGGGTTGGTTTATAGTTTGATGGTATTGAGGGGGAAAACGGCAAACTTTTCTTCGTCAAAGGTAATGGATTTTCCTTCCGACATGTCGATCGTTGATAAAATTAAAGATCTTCCTAAAGAGTCGGCGACAGGCGCTATTTTGACAGTCCCTTCTGATAGCTACCAGCTCTTTCAGATTAAAAAACCATTGGTTGATAAAAAGGAACTTGATAACGCCATTTTATGGACGATTCAGGATAAGGTTTTTCTAAAAGGGGATGACTATATCGTAACCCATTTCCCCTGTGAAAAATTAAAGCCTGTCGAAGACATTTTTGTTGTGGCCTTTAAGAAGACACAACTTCTTGAAACCATTGATGCCCTTAAGCGTCGATTTGGGTGCGTTATTTCTTTAAAGATACCAGAGCTTTCAGCCATTGCGCTCCTGAATTATGAAGATGCACATCATGATAAATTCGTTGTGTACCTTGATAACACAATCGGGAAGGACATGATTTACGGGATCAAGAATTATGCACTTGTCAAAGCAGCGGTTAGTCCCGTGATGCTTGAAAAGAAAATGACGGACTCTGGAATTCTTGGGGTTATTGATGCAGTACAGGCACTGCTCCATCAATATGCAACGCGCACCAACTTTGAAATTCATGTATCTCCTTCTTTAAGCAATGCGAAAGAGTGGGTCCATATTTTGGATAAAACATTTCAAAACAAAGTTTTTGTCACATCGCGTGATGGAGATATGCATAAATT
>VGCX01000165.1 GCA_016869935.1 Alphaproteobacteria bacterium | reverse complement strand
GGCATTCTGGATGACGTAACCGCTCTTGCCCATAAGCGTGTCCTTGCGTGGCAAATTGAAGAGGCCATGAAAAATCAACATATTACACAAAAGGAAATGGCCAAAAGGATGAAAACCAGCCGCACCGCCATTCATCGTTTACTGGATCCTAATAATGCAAGCATTACTCTTGCAACGATTGATCGTGCTGTGAATGCGCTCGGCCTTCGTTTGAATATTGGTATTGGGGGATAAATTCCCTCTTAAAACTTTCTTTTAGAAACAATTCATGAAACACCTTCTGACATCAACTGCTTGATTATCTTGGAAAATGCTCCCTCTCCTGCCCAAAGGTTTTTTAAGAAAGTTTCAACAGGAACAATGTGAATCGTCTGGTCCCCTATTTTTATAAAACGCTCTTGAGGCTCTAAACAAATCACCGCCGCATACGCTGGTCTGTGTTCCTTCGTAAAGGCTATAAGCCCTCTGAGATCACTCTTGGATGTTAAAACATTCAAGGCTATACGCCCTTTTGCTAGAACAAAGTCAACCTCTAACCCTGTTTTTGTCCGCCAGTACTGAACAGAATAACGCTTTTTATTGATCTCTTTATACGCCATTAGTTCTAAAAAAATATAGTGCTTTAAATGATCCTCTGCCCCTTTAAGGGTTCGTATCTTCTGTTCTCTTAAAAAGGTTACAATGCCTGTGTCAAAGAAATAAAACTTAGGCGCATTAGTGATAAGCTGCCTTGAGTTCGTCTTTGTATACGGAAAAATGACCCAACCTAAAAAAAGATCTATTAAGATCTCAACATAAAGCTGTATGGTTCCTACATTCACCATACATTCTCGTGCAATGCTAGAATAGTTAAGCATCTCTCCATTTCGATGCGCCATAGAGTCTAAAAACCGATTAAATGCCCCAACAAGGCGAATATCACTTTCAATCTCTTTTGAAACGTAGTCCCTTAATAAAGGGACAGGATCTTCACTAAAATAGTGTGAGGGAATAAGACCATGATTAAAAATCTTCAAAAGATCAAAGGTTGGAAGTTCTGGATAGCACAAAGGCAAGAATATCTGCCGCCAAGCCCGCCCTCCTAATAAGTTCCCCTTTTTTAACTTCCGAAAGTTAGAACCACAAAGAATAAAGGAAAGACCCTGCTCAATCATCCAGTGAACTTCATCTAAGATTTCAGGGATGGCTTGAATCTCTTCAATGATAATGGGATGATTGCAAGAGAGAAGAAGAAGTTCTTCCCGAAGACAGGACGGATTTTTGCTATACTTTAAAAACCCCTCTCCTGCTAGATTAATAACAGGACTTTCAGGAAACCTTTCTTTTAAATAAGTAGTCTTCCCTGTCTTTTTAGCTCCCCACAAAAACAAGCTTTGACCTAAAGGAAGACTCAATACACGATTAATCATAATAATAAATAGTTTATCCCAATGACTAGTTAACTGTAAATAAGTTAAAGAACTCATTTCACTGATAAAAAGTCGCACACTTATTTAACACAACATTGGGATAAATTTTTGGAGAATCAGAGATGTGTGCCCCAAACTTCTCCACGGACGCTCTAAAGTCCCCGAAGTCACAGCGGGGTCACACGCCTTATTCTTAACATTTATAGCACCACATAGCAATCATTTTTTTCATTTTTTTCAGAAGAAGCTATCCCTCTCGCGTGCCAAGTTCGAAAACTTGGTAAAGCGACCCTCAAAGTGGGTTTTGACGGTTCCAACAGGGCCATGACGTTGTTTAGCGATAATCAGCTCGGCCTGGTTCTGGCATTTTTCAATGCG
>VGCX01000164.1 GCA_016869935.1 Alphaproteobacteria bacterium | reverse complement strand
TGAAGGTAAAGCTGAAGGCTTTATGGACGGCATGAAAGCTATGGCACGGAAGATGCTAGAACTTGGAGAGCCCTTAGAAAAAGTGGTGAGCCTTACAGGTCTTTCGGAAGTAGAGCTTTTAAAATAAAAACCTCAGATGCAAAACGAGTGGGTAGTGATACCTTTTATCATTTTTAAGTAGCGCGCGTAAAACAAGGGCAAGGGTGTAGAGATCCTGGACTTGATCCAAGGTGACTCAGACCGACCCCCAGAGGTTTGTGATATGATGCTTAAAAAAATTGAATGGTATGAGATATCAATATGCACAGTTCCGGTATCGGTGATGATCGTCTTTAAAGTTTAGGGTGTTTTCTAAAGTTTTACTGCAAATTGAAACTTTGACTTTCAAAATGCATAAAAATCTTCCTTAAATCCTGCAAATTGAAACTTTAACTTTCAAAATGCAGGATTTTTGATCGAAAACCTTGCAAATTGAAAGTTTGTCGTTTATTCTTGTCTTTATGATTAAACGCATTTTAGAATCGGATATTGTTCAAGCTTTAAGTACTGTTCCCGTTCTTGCTCTTTTGGGACCAAGACAGGTTGGAAAAACAACCCTTGCAACATCTTTAGCGGCGCACGTTCTTCATAAAGAATCTGTCTATTTAGATCTTGAACTTGACTCGCATTTAGCGCGGTTTGATGATACAGAGTCTTACTTAAGACAGTTTGATAATAAACTTTTGATCATTGACGAAGTTCAAAGAAAGCCAGATTTGTTCCCAATTCTTAGAAGCATTGTGGATATGCGAAAACGTGCGGGGGAAAAGGCTGGCCACTTTTTGCTTTTGGGATCGGCATCTCGGGATTTGTTGCAACATTCTTCTGAAAGTCTTGCGGGTCGGATCCGCTATCTTGAACTGGCCCCTTTTTCTATTAAAGAAGTTAGCAACCCAGAAACGCTGGATTATCCGCTTGAAAAATTATGGCTCAGAGGCGGATTCCCAGAAAGTTATTTAGCCACAGATAATAATGAAAGCTGGCGCTGGAGAAGTGACTTTATTTCGACCTATGTAGAACGGGATATACCGCTGATGGGACCCCAAATTTCCCCCACGCGCATGCGGCGGTTTTGGTCAATGCTTGCCCATTATCATGGACAACAAATTCATTTTTCTGAAATTGGGAAAAGCCTTGAAACCAGCCATACAACGGTCAAAAACTATCTAGATATTTTGATCGATTTTTATATGGTACGCCTTATTCCTGCTTGGTCTGGGAATACAAAAAAACGGCTGACAAAAATGCCTAAAGTTTATATCAGAGACTCTGGAATCTTACATCGTTTATTGAATATTTCTTCTTTTGATGATCTTTTAGGGCATTCATCCTGTGGCGCTAGTTTTGAAGGGTATATTATTGAAAATATTCTCCGCCATTTAAACGATAAATGGCACTACAGCTACTATCGAAATTCAGATCACCAAGAAATTGATTTAATCCTAGAAGGCCCCAACCAATCAAAGTGGGCTATCGAAATTAAACGGTCTTCATCCCCAAAAATCAATAAAGGGTTTCATGATGCAAGTGATGCCATAGGGGCGACCAAAAAATTTGTTCTTTACAGTGGAACAGAACGCTTCCCCCTTTCCAACCAAACAGAGGCTTTAGGGATTTTAGAGTTTCTAGAGATTCTTGAAAATTTTAGCTCTTGTGAAAAATAAGCTGATAACTCGTTGAAATAAAAAATGCGCAGAGAAACCCAAAAATCGGTCATCCCCGCAGCCGCGGGGACCCAGGTGATTCCCGCGAAT
>VGCX01000163.1 GCA_016869935.1 Alphaproteobacteria bacterium | reverse complement strand
CTAATTTCTCGACTTCGGAATTTCATAAGGTAATAAAAGTGTAGGAAGTGCATATTTATTGAGATTTTTTGATATTTTTTTGATTTTTTTGTTGTGCCTCGTTGCGGTTTATGATAGGATGGGTGTGTTTAAAAAAAAGAGGTGAATATGTTTATCAGGAAGAAGCTTAATCGAGGGGGATCTTATTCTGTTGTTCTTGCAACAGGGGAAAGGGTTCCTGGCAAGAAGCACCCTGTTTCTCGTATTATTAAGAACTTTGGTTCTAGTACCGATAAGAACCGGATTGATGAGATGGTGAAAGAAGCAGAAGCTTATAAAGCTCAGTTGATGCGTGTATCGCCTAAGGCAAAGACATTGAAGATTGTAAGCAGCGATGATATTCAATCCTGTCATTCTTTTACAGTGGGATTCTTAGATGTCTATGGGAGGGAATACGATAAAGTTTTTAAGGATCTTTCCCTAACTCCTGCTTATACAAAGCACCTAAGAGAACTTGCGATGATGAGGATTGCTCGTCCCGACAGCAAACGGGGAACAGCTTTAGATTCGTCTCTGTATGGCGCTTCCCTTCAGATTGATTCTATTTACAAATTGATGGATCGGATGAATGATTCAGTGATTGATCAGATTAAAAGTACAATTTATCACCATACCTCTTCGCAACTCGCATTGTACAATGAGCCCCTTGATGTTTTGTTTTATGATCTAACAACCCTATCCTTTGAAACAGGGACACAGGATGAGTATAGAGATTTTGGTTTTTCCAAAGATGGAAAGCATCATCATGTTCAAATTGTTTTAGCCGTTATCGTCACAAAGGATGGACTTCCTGTTGACTATACAATGTTTCCAGGCAATTGCTATGAAGGACACACCTTAATTCCTGTTCTTAAAAAGCTTAAGGAAACGTATGCTATTCAACGTGTTGTACTGGTAGCGGATGCAGCTCTTATGAATAAGGTCAATCTATCAGAGCTTGAGTCTCATGCTATTGACTATGTTATTGCGGCAAGAATCAAGAATACAACAAAAACCCTGCAAAAGGAGATTCTAGACTATGAATCATACCAACCAATCAGTACTACTCAAACAAATGACGGCATAGACATCATTGCCTCCAAAACAATCCCCCACCCAGAGGGAGGGACAATGGTTGCTTATTACAGCTCAAAAAGAGCTAGAAAAGATAACTTTGATAGAGAGAAGAATATTCAAAAAGTTGAAAAGAATTTATACACAAACCCCAAGAAATCTTTATCTGCCAAGTTTAAAAAACCTTATATCTCTGTCTCTTCTGATATCAAAATAGTCATTGATGAGGATAAGATAAACCAAGATCAGCTCTTTGATGGATTCTTTGCCTTTCAAACCAATATGAAGACTGTTAACCCTCAAGAACTTCTTTCTATGTACAGAGGCTTATGGCAAGTGGAGCAGACATTTAGAATTGCAAAATCAAGCCTTGAAATCAGACCGGTCTTTCATTTTACCCCAAAGCGTATTAAGGCTCACATTGCTTTATGTTATATGTCTCTTGCTCTTGTTAGGTTTATCGAGTTTACTCTAAAAAAGAATACCCTCCACACCCCTTTTGATCAACTTCATGACTTGCTATCTAGAATTAGAATCGCTAGAATCAAAGACTCTCAGGGAAATACCTTCGATCTTTTGGAAAATGCCCCCACTCTGGCCCCAAAGATCTACAATATCCTCAACATCCCTTGGTATAAAAAATTCGCTCATATACCCGAATTGTAGTGTCTCATGCCCTCAAAATACCCATACATCCTCGCTTCTCAAAATTTAAATTCCGAAGTCGAGAAGAACAGGCGTTGAAACCG
>VGCX01000162.1 GCA_016869935.1 Alphaproteobacteria bacterium | reverse complement strand
AAAGATATCGCACCAATAATAGAGCTCTTGCATAACCCCATGAATTGATTAAACTTATCGATTTTTGGCAAGGACGTTGATGAAGTTTGAACAAATAAAAGGAGAGTCTTCAGAAAGTTTTCGTAGACTCACAGGAATTAAGCGCCCCCTGTGTCAGGATAGTTGTCACCCCTAATATTGATTAACGAATAGGGTTTACTGAGGAAGAAATGAGACAACAATATACTGAAGAAAAGAAACAATCTGTGTTAAAAAAGTTATTACCACCTTATAATATGGCTATTCCTGAACTATCACGTGCAGAGGGTATCCCAACAACAACGCTATACACTTGGCGCGCTGAAGAAAGAAAACGTGGAAATATGACCGATTCAAACCCATCCAAAAGTCTACATGTTAATGCTGCTGAACGCTTACAAATTATTATAGAAACAGCTAGTTTATCTGAGCTGGAGTTAGGAGAGTATTGTCGTAAAAAAGGTATTTACACTCATGACATACAAGTCTGGAAAGATGAGATTATTCAAAACCTTTCGGGTCAAAAAGCTGGCAATTTAGAAGATAAGAAACAGGCTAAGAAAGATAAAGACCGTATCAAGTCTTTGGAAAAAGAGCTACGTCGAAAAGATAAAGCCCTTGCAGAAACTGCGGCCTTATTGGTTTTAAGAAAAAAGCTACAAGCCTTCTACGGGGAAGGCAGCGAGGAAGATTAACCGGTTTAGAAGAAAGACAGCAACTAGTTAACTGGATACAAGAAGCTATGACAGCAGGTGCCCGTATTAAACCCTGCTGTGAGGAAGCTCAAATTAGCTTAAGGACTTATCGCCGATGGGTGACATCATCAGTTGTGGTTGAAGATAAAAGACCAAATGCCGTAAGACCGGTACCTTCTAATAAATTATCAGAGAAAGAGATTTCAGCGATACGTGATATTTGTCATCAGCCTGAATATGCAAATTTACCACCATCTCAAATTGTCCCAAGGCTTGCAGATAAAGGGATTTATGTTGCCAGCGAATCAAGTTTCTATCGGATTTTAAAGCAGCATGAAGAGCTTATTCATCGAGGACGAGCAAAACCGCGTCATACACAAAAAGCCCCAACAACCTATACAGCAACAGCCTCTAAACAGCTTTGGAGTTGGGATATTACCTATTTGCCTTCAAGAGTAAAGGGACAGTTTTTCTATCTCTATATGATTATTGATATATTTAGTCGAAAAATTGTTGGTCAGGAGGTTCATGAGCAAGAAAACGGGATTAGTGCCGCCAAATTACTTGAAAGAACCATGCTTTTAGAGCAAGTATATCAGGAGAAAAGCACACTTGTACTGCATTCTGATAATGGTGCTCCGATGAAATCTTATACGTTTAAAGCAAAGCTAGAAGCGCTAGGGATTGTTGCGTCATACAGCAGACCTCGTGTTAGCAATGACAACCCTTTTATTGAATCTTTGTTTAAAACGGTTAAATATAATCAATTATGGCCATCAAGAGGATTTGAGAGCATCACTGAGGCGCGCAAATGGGTGAAGAATTTCGTGGCTTGGTATAATAATCAGCACTTGCATAGCCAAATTGGTTTTATTACGCCAAACCAGAGGCATGAAGGCTTAGATACTGAATTAATGGCAAATAGAAAAAAAGTATACACAGAAGCTAAGCAAAAAAATCCTCAAAGATGGAGCAAAGATATTCGAAATTGGGAATCACCCAAAGAGGTTTATTTAAATCCTGATAAACAAAAAAATCGAATTAAAGATAAAGTAGCTTAAATGTAGGGTAATAAAAAAACTAAAAAAAGGTGTCAACTATCTTGAAAAACACCGAGATTTGTTAGGCA
>VGCX01000161.1 GCA_016869935.1 Alphaproteobacteria bacterium | reverse complement strand
TGTTGCAGAAGATGACCGGTGTGTAGATCACAGGTTCTCCAAGCATAAGGGGTTCGGGTGCAGGCTTCTTGAACAAAAGCAGCGTCAAATCGTTTGATTCCATGGGCTAAATCCGAACGCCATAGAGACCAGCTGATGGTTCCAAAAATTCCTAAAAGGGGAATCGACACTAGAACAGAAAATGGCCAAGAAGAAGAGTTTTGGCGGGGGGCAAGGGAAAACAGATACCCCAAAACAACGCTGATCATTAAATAGGGTAGAGCCAATTCAAAGGGAAACTGCATCAAACTTTCCACGATCAGTAGCAAAGCAAAGGCTCCAACCATTTGGGTTTTTTCATTGGTTTTAAAAGAGGAGGCAAGATCAAGCCTTGTGACGTATAAAAAAGACCCCAGCAAAACAAAGATCATCAAAACATACGCCCATCCTTCTTCTGCAAGGTATTTGAAGATTTCGTTATGGGGGGTGCGCTCGATCAACCCTTCAGAACGGGGACTGACTTGGTCTTGTTCTTGATACAAAACATGATAAAACCCGAATTTGCCCCTTCCAACGCCTAAGGGATAGTCTTTGGCTATATGAATAGCATTTTGCCACATGTCAAGGCGGTGCTGGACTGTTTGTGGGCGGAGCAAAAACAGAAAAGGCAGAGCGATGAGCCCTGCGACAAAGCCACTGATCAAAAGGGATTTTCTATAGGTTTTAAGCTGCATAACACTGTAAAAAACAGAGCCAAGTCCAACCCCAATCATCACAGAGCGGCACCCTGTTTTGATTAAGAAAAGGCTAAAAAACAAAAAAAGAAGGGAAAATAGGGCCTTTAAAAAGATTGGTTTTTTAAGAAAAATCATTCTAAAGGTTGCAAGAAGGGCAAACCCAAAAAACTGTGCAGCCATATTGGGGTTCCCGAAAGTGTGTTGGAGCTTCGTGTGCATGGGCGTGCCTTGAAAAAATTCAGGAAGGCTAATAATTCCTTGAAACAAAATTAAGCCTGCAAAACAGGTCATCGATAGGATTAGTGCATAGCTGAGGGTATCGATCGTTTGGGGGGATTTTTTAAATAAATGGAGGAAAAAAAGCGTTAAGACGACAAAGCCAATGCGGTCTGTCGTCACTTCCGAAACAAAAGGAATGTGGTGGAAATAATAGTCAAAAGCCCAAAGCCCAAGGATACCAAAACAAGCAATTAGAAAGAGTTTGTTAATCTTAGGAAAGGTGAAACATCGATGAATAAACCCTAATTGGAAAAGGGCAAAAATCACTAATAGGTGGACCATTTTCCATTTAATGATTGTATAAATGTCACGGGTTAAGAGGCTGACAGCAAGGGGTAATAGGAAAACAATGCTAAAGACGACGAGATGCTCATAAAAAGTTGAGGTCTTTAAAATGTTGAAAAGTCTTTGACATAAAGACGCAATAGAAAAAGAGCGATCAATAATCATTGCTTTTGTACCCCCCGGTATTTTTTTATTATTTATTTATGAATATACCCAGAAGGAGGCTAGAAAACCATTTCAAAACCCGCAGATGGTTTTCTATTGGCGCCCCACAACTGGGTACTGAAAAGATTAATACATATTTTTAAAGGAAATTCAATAGGATATTTTAAAAAAATCAAAAAAATGCAAGGGACTGTCCTAGGGAACATTAAAAAGAGTTTTTTAAGATTTTGTTTGGTGTCGGTTTAAGGAATTTGAAAAAGGCAAAACAATAGGGATCCCTTTTCTTAAAAACACATCTAAAAAGGAGAATTTTTGAAGATTTTTCAACTTTGTTTGGGGGGATTTCCGTTTTAGGATTTCTACAAATAACGAGGATAAAGTTATGAAAAATGATCATAAGAATAAAGGGGCGCTTTTGGTGCCAGAGAATCCTCAAGAGGGTATGTTT
>VGCX01000160.1 GCA_016869935.1 Alphaproteobacteria bacterium | reverse complement strand
GATAATAACAGACTGAATGCCGATGATTAAGTGTAATCCGCCGTTGGGATGATTAAAAAAATGAGCAATAAGCTTGTTAATCAAGCGAATAATTATAGTGATCGGCCATAGAAGAATGCGTAGTATAGTATTCACTGTTTTAAACTCTCACTATTTATTTTTATATCTCTTTAATTATCCCAAACAAAACTCAATCTATCAAGTAATTATTATTATTTCGTCTTATTCTTTTGAAACCCCTTGATTTTCTTCCTGGATTTTTTGCTGATAGAGGCCTACAAAATCAATAGGATGCAAAAAGACAGGGGGTATGCCACCGTCCCTTGTAACATCTGCCAGAATATTACGAGCAAAAGGAAACAGAAGGCGCGGGCATTCAATCGATACAATAGGCTTTATAGATTCTTCAGGGACATCTGGCGATACTTGGAAAATACCCCCGTAGGACAGTTCTGCAACAAAAAGTGTTTTTTCTTCATGCTTTGCAGAGGCTTGTAGGGATAGTACAACTTCAAAATCGTGGTCAGCAACAGGATGCACATCTACACGGACGTTCACAGAAATGTCAGGATTTCCCTTTAATCCTTGAAGAATTTCTAGCATGTGGGGATTTTCAAAAGAAAGGTCTTTGATATACTGTGCCTTGATAAGAAGAGGTGGGACAGATGGGTTAAGAGGCCCTTTCCCGTTAAGATTCGTATTAGCCATTGTTTTTCCTTTATTTTAAATTACGATCTTTTAAGTGCAATAAATCATTGCACCTTTAATGGGAGAAGCATATTTTAAAACATAAAAACTGTAAACCGTATTTTGGACATGGATCTTAGAGAACAACTTTTAGAGGGGAAATTGACCCCAATGTTGCAACAGTATTTGGAAATTAAAAACCAATACCCAGGATGTTTGTTGCTTTTTCGCTTGGGCGATTTTTACGAATTATTTTTTGAAGATGCGATTAAAGCAGCGCCTGCCCTTGATATTGTTTTAACCCGACGCGGAAAGAAAGATGGGCAGGATATCCCTATGTGTGGAATTCCCTTTCATGCCTCTGACTCTTATATTTCTCGTCTTATACAAAAAGGGTTTAATGTGGCCCTTTGCGAGCAATTAGAAGATCCGATCGATGCGAAAAAACGGGGGGCAAAATCTGTTGTAAAGCGAGATGTTGTTCGTATTTTGACACCAGGCACTTTGACAGAAGATACACTACTTGATGCGCGAAAGAACAATTTTCTTTTAGCAATCGCGGAGGATGAAAGGTCTTTAGGTCTTGCAATTGTTGATATTTCAACGGGAGATTTTATTTTGGAAGCCATTCCAGAAAAAGAACTTGAGTCTGCTCTTATGCGCATCGGCCCTAAAGAGATTCTTTTGTCACAAGCTCTTGGAAAAAAGCTAGAGTATAGACTTTTTCCTTGGAAAAATATTCTCTCTCTGCAACCACAAAGTCGATTTGATGCTTTAAATGCTCATCGAAAACTACTTGAGACGTTTCATGTATCGACACTTGATGGATTTGGCCAGTTCTCGAAAGGAGAAATTATTGCAGGAGGAGCAATTTTAGACTATGTGTCTTTGACACAGAAAGGCAAAATGCCTCCGTTTTCTTTGCCAAAACATCATATTGCATCGGCTTATTTGCAAATTGATGGCGCGACTCGCCAAAGTTTGGAACTACACCAAACTCTGAAGGGCGAGTATAAGGGAAGCCTGCTTGAGGCTATTGATCGAACGGAAACATCCCTTGGTGCCCGTCTTTTAAGTCAACGCCTTTCTAACCCCTTGACCCAGGTCACTAAAATTCAAGAGCGACAAAATGCTATTCGGTGGTTTATAGAAAATGTTTCTATTCTTGATGCAGTAAAGACTACTCTTAAAAATACACCAGATCTTGAAAGAATTTTATCGCGGGTTGCTTTAGGACGTGCGGGTCCTCGAGACCTTGCTAGTATAAAAGAAGCTCTTTGTATTGTGGAAAAAATAAGGG
>VGCX01000159.1 GCA_016869935.1 Alphaproteobacteria bacterium | reverse complement strand
CCCTGCGTGAACGATCCCAGCTTTTTCAGCTTTGTATTCGATCTGGCCACTTTTAAGGGCCTTCACCGCATCCGCCACGTTATTGGTTACTGTTCCAAGCTTAGGATTTGGCATAAGACCCTTTGGCCCTAATGTTTTTCCAAGCTTACCCACCTGAACCATCATATCAGGCGTCGCGATGCATCGATCGAAATCAATTTCACCTTTGGCAACTTTTTCCGCTAAATCGTCGTCTCCAACAATGTCAGCACCGGCCGCTTTCGCTTCTTTGGCTTTTTCATCCTTTGCAAAAACAGCGACACGCACAGACTTTCCAGTCCCATGAGGCAGCTGAATCATCCCACGAACCTGCTGATCTGCCTTACGGGTATCAACATTCAAGTTCATAGCCACGTCAACGGTTTCATCAAATTTTGCTTTCGCGCCATCTTTTAAAATTTTAACCGCTTCTTCAATCGTATACAATTTTGTCTTATCAAGGCCTTCGTATACTTTTCTTAATCTTTTACCGTATGCCATGTGCTTACCCTATCACTTCAATTCCCATAGACCGCGCAGAGCCTTTAATCATTTGGCATGCTGCGTCTAAATCATGGGCATTTAAATTTTCCATTTTCGTTTTTGCAATTTCACGAATTTGATCCATCGTTACAGACCCAGCCTTTTCACGCCCAGGAGCCTTTGAACCACTTTTCTGCTTAATTGCCTTTTTCAAAAAGAAACTGGCTGGAGGTGTCTTTGTAATAAAAGAAAACGTCCGATCTGCGTACGCCGTGATTTGAACAGGCGTCGGGGTGTCCGGTTCCATTTTTTGCGTATGAGCATTAAATGCTTTGCAAAATTCCATAATGTTTAGCCCTCGTTGACCAAGAGCAGGTCCCACTGGCGGAGACGGGTTCGCCTTTCCAGCAGGGATAATCAAGTTAATATATCCAATAATTTTCTTTGCCATTCTACTTTTCCTTATCTTTTATCCTATATAGGGTGGTTTACGGCTATGGCCAACCCCCCACCCTTATATTTTCTCGACCTGTGTAAAATCTAAATCCACAGGCGTTGCTCGTCCAAAGATACTAACCGTAACTTTGAGTCGCGCCTTTTCATCGTCTACTTCTTCCACAATACCATTGAAGGAAGAAAACGGACCATCACATACCCGAACTTGTTCACCCACATCAAACATAAGACCATCACGACCGGCATTAACACCTTCTTCGACTTGATGCATCAATCGTTCTGCTTCTTTTTGACTAATAGGACACGGGCGTCCTTTACTTCCAAGAAAGCCTGTAACCTTTGGTAAGTTTTGAACCATGTGCCACGCATCATCATCCAAAACCATTTTTACCAATACATACCCTGGAAAAAATTTCTTTTCCGTTGCAACTTTTTTCCCACGGCGCACTTCCATGACTTCGTGCGTCGGGACAAGAACTTGCTCAAATTTTTCTTCTAGCCCATTTTTACGGGCCTTATCAATAATAGACTCTGCAACCTTATTTTCATTACCAGAGTAAACATGAACTACATACCAACGATGCGCCATCTTAACCCCCTAACCCAAGAAGTGTCCGTATAATCCGAACAAGAACCTGATCAACGGCTAAGAAAAATCCTGCAGCGATGAGCACAAGAACAAAGACCATGATCGTCGTCACAATCACTTCTTTTCTTGTAGGCCAGGCTACTTTAGAAATCTCACGTTTTACTTGTTGAATAAACTCAACGGGACTTAACATTATAAAATCCTATACACTTAACTTATAAGGTGGCAGGAGCGGAGGGACTCGAACCCGCAACTTCCGGTTTTGGAGACCGGTGCTCTACCAATTGAACTACGCTCCTACATTTATATAAAGGCAGGGGTCTCGTCAAGAGCCCCCAGCCAAAAAAAGAGTTTATTCGATGATTTTTGCAACCACACCGGCACCCACAGTGCGTCCGCCTTCACGAATCGCAAACCGCAGACCTTCGTCCATCGCAATTGGAACAATCAAATGAACTTCCA
>VGCX01000158.1 GCA_016869935.1 Alphaproteobacteria bacterium | reverse complement strand
TTTATATGGCGATTTCAACCCCTCTTATTACAAGGAGCAAAACCCGGTGGCGGCCCAGGAGTGGGCTAAAGCTAAAGCCGTTGATGATGTTGATGTCGTGGATCGCTATGGCGAGAATCAATATTATTTATGGCATTACACAACGCAAGGAAAACCCGCCGGAAAACGAGGAAATCCAGCCGAAATCGCTGAGCAAGCAAAAGCGTATGTTGAAACAAAACCAACTGATCAAGATATTCAAAACGTGCGGGATTTACAGCTGGGAATTAATACGGCAACACAGGCACAACGCCTGTTAAATATTCCGGAAATTGCGGCCGAGTGGGAAAAAGCAAAGGCTGATGATCCTTACTGGCGCCGGCTAGCAAAAAATAATTTCTTGGATCCAAACAAAGCAGATGAATTTGTTACTCTTTTTAGAATCTCGGAAAGGCCCGAAGATAAGCAAGTCAGCTTGAATTACAACATTAATGCTGGTTATGGCATCACAGATTTAGAGGATGCACTCAATGAGGCAGTTGGTGAAAAGGCCACAGTCGACGTTAAACGCTTTGGTGCGCTCACGCAAGATGTATTGAAGAGCACAATTGCCGAAATGAAAAAAGCCAAAAGCAGGGAGCAAACACTTGGTTTGTTAGGGGGATTTGCCGGATTTAAAGAGATTATAAATATCAACAAAGAACTAACGAATGCAATTCTTGGAGATACAGGAGTTGGGGGAGTTCTTTCTTTTTCATCTGCAGGCAAGGCGGAAGAATCTTTAGAAAAAAGCTTGCAAAATATCACCGGTGTGCGTAATAACGCCACATACAATTGGCAGCAATGGTTCGATAATCAATTAAAAACTCGTTATCAAAAAGAATTAGAGTTGGGTTACACAGACAAAGAAGCCGAACAGAAAGTAAAAATTGAAGCAGATTTTGCGCGTCAATTCATTGATAAATATTTAATACCCAGATTCAATACAGCTCGCTCTATGGATGAGTTTGTTGAATATTTAGATATTCGGCAAGAGGAGCAAAACCCATTCCAAACACAGGACTTGGTGAACGCGGTCAGTCTTGTTGCAAATTTAAGAGCGAACCAATATTTAGATAAGATTAGAACGCTTGGGGATCGCTATTTTGATTCAGAATTCTATTTTAATCCCTCTGGAAATAAGGCTCGTGAGTCCAACTATTTAACACAAGCCGAGACAGTTGCAAAAGACTGGGATGCGGCAAAGAAAGGTGATCCATATTGGGCGCAGCAGGCCTATCGGTTTGGCATCAACATTAACGATAAAGACGCCTTTGCACGTATCCATTTTCAAGTAAAGGGGCAGGGGCAGGGCTTTGATGCCGCAAAAGATATTCTCACAGCAGGCGGTGTACAAGATGAAATCTATAACAATATTTTGCCAGCGCTAAAAGAAGAAGCTTTAAAACAAGGTTCTGTCTTTGGTCAATTTGTCACGCCAGAGGAGTTTGCTGATGAGATGCTCCGTGGTTTAAATCCCAACGATAAAACAACATGGCAAGAGGTCCTACAGCGCTATGGTCTTACAGACTTCAAGGGAACTATTGAAGAATTAAAACAGTATGTTATTGAAACATTGCGCACTGGATCCGCACAAGAAATACGAGAGGAGATTAAATATCTGAACGAAAAGCGCCAGCGGCCCACACAACAGGTTCTCGGTTTAACTTACATTGAGCGTCCAGAAGATTACAAAGATCAAATGGCAACTCCGCAAACCGAGTTGTACAAAGTCTTTCAAGGTTCTGGATACCAAGGCACAGAGGATGAATTTTACGAAAAGTTTTTCCCTGATTTAGATCGCTCTGAGCAAACGCTTTTAACAAAGGCAGGCTCTGATAAAGCACTTAAAACATATGGCCTTGACCTTAGTGATCCGTTCGCATCCTTAGGGACAATTGAAAGTTTTATGGATGAAGAAAAAGATTCGAAAGATACCACCGGCGATAAATCTTCAAGCTTCTTCCGTCTAGGATTAGGTGAAGATGAAG
>VGCX01000157.1 GCA_016869935.1 Alphaproteobacteria bacterium | reverse complement strand
CAGAAAAGATTACGCGCGAGCGTCGCCCTGACCTCTGGCACTTGTATGAACAAAGGAAGAATTGAGTAATATTATGAACATACTACAACAAGTTGAAAAAGAGCAATTAACGAAACTAAACCGGAAAATCCCTTCTTTTGCCCCAGGAGATACGGTTAAAGTTTTAGTCAAGGTCATTGAAGGAACCCGGGAGCGCGTGCAAGCCTATGAAGGCGTTTGTATCGCCCGTAGCAACGCAGGGATTAACTCCTCGTTTACTGTCCGGAAAATTTCTTATGGCGAAGGGGTTGAACGTGTTTTCCCTCTTCATTCACCAAAAATTGAAACTGAAGTCGTGCGCAAAGGATCCGTGCGCCGTGCAAAACTTTATTATCTGCGTGATTTGACTGGTAAAAAGGCCCGTATTTCTGAAAAGAAACGCGGTCTCGCCAGTCTTGCCCGCTCGATGAACACAGAAAACTTTAGCGAAGAAACGGGTGCAGTCGCTGAGAAAAAAGCAGACGCAACCACGGCTGAATAATTCTTTGCTTAACCAAAAGAAAAAGGGAAACAAGATCTGTTTCCCTTTTTCTTATTAATCAAGCTCATTGCTCAATCAGAAGAATATTGAACTGTGGTTATTCAGCAAATAATCTGTCTGCTGCGGATCTGAGAGCAGCAAGTCTTTCTTCTGCAACCCTTTTCCTGTCAGCTTCGTCTTTTGCACGTTGGTCTTGAAGCGCTCTTTCATCTTCCGCGCGCCTTTCTTCTAAAACTCTTGCTTGCTGGCGCTTCAGTTCTTGCTCTTTTGATTGATCCTCTCTACGAAATATTTCTTCTGTCATAGACTCTAGAACTTTTCTAACACCTGCATCGGTAGAGAATTCCTCTGAAGCTAAAACATTTTTTGAAGACACTAAACTCAATATCGACACAAACAAAATTCTCTTAAACATGCGATTCTCCATTATAATAGTTTTATATTTAGTGATTCATGCGATGTCTTTCAAGTGGGAAGTTATCCAACATCTGTTTTTAATAGTGTTAGAATAAATCGAATCTCTAAAGACGCATATGCTGTGATTAGTACTTTTTAGCCTTCACCAAAAAAATAGGGAAAAGACCCCAAAAACAACAAGACACCCCTCCCTATTTTTTGTATTATTCAGTGTATCATGGAGTTTCAAAAACCTTTAAAACGCGTACACTTTTTAAAGCGCTACAAACGCTTTTTAGCGGATGTTTATTCCAAAGAAATGGACTTAACATTGACGGTCCATTGCCCGAACTCTGGATCAATGAAAGGAATCTTTGAAAACACCCCCCAGCCTATTATCGCCTGGATGAGCGGATCCGATAATCCTAATCGCAAACTCCCCTATACGCTGGAAATGATTGAAACAGAACATGGATTGGTCGGCGTGAATACTCAAAATCCCAATAAAATCGTGAAAGAAGCGATCGAACAGGGAAAAATTGCCACTCTGCTTGGATATGAGACAATTAGAACTGAAGTGCGGTACGGAACCAATTCCCGAATTGACCTTTTACTAGAATCTCCCGAAAAGCCAAAAGCCTATGTAGAAGTTAAAAATGTCAGCATGCGTGAAGAGGGGGTTTTAATATTTCCTGATGCTGTAACAGAACGCGGAACCAAACATCTTCTAGAATTAATCCAAATGGTCAAAGAAGGCCATCGCGCCGTTATGCTTTTTCTTTCTCAAAGATCTGACTGTAATACGTTTAGTGTGGCTGAATCGATTGATCCTCTTTATGCCAAAACCCTAAGAAATGCAATACGCGAAGGCGTCGAAGTCCTTGCCTATCGGTGTACTCTAACGGTTGATGCCATCAAAATTAAAGACCAGATGCGGATTCACCTATAAAATCAAAGGCATAATTCGTGCATTTTTTGAACGATTTAAGGGTTACAATATTGGCAGTTTCCTGGATTGGCTTCTAATACCACTGACCCCTTTCTTGAATTCGTCAGTTGGGGATTTGGAAAAGTAAGAATGCGAGATTTTTGGTTTTTTTGAAGGGATAAAAAG
>VGCX01000156.1 GCA_016869935.1 Alphaproteobacteria bacterium | reverse complement strand
AAAATTTAGAAAACCCTTCTAAGAGTCCGTCAGAGACGATATGTGCTCCTAAGGATATATTCCCTAGAACTATTCCGAATAAAAATAGAAATAATTTTAATTTTTTAATCGTATTAACCATATGAATTCTCCTTTTTCATGTCGCCGCCTGCAGGGCCGCCATAAGCACTATAGTGCATATGTGCGCAATAAGTCAAAACTTCTTGACGCTTGAATTGCTATTATTCTCTTAATATATTCCTTTAACCCCCACTGCTGAAGATCTTAAGAAACGTGCTTTTGTTTCTTAATCACTTGTTACAATAATTTTTTTCTTGAATGTTTTTTTTATAGTCCTTATGGTTTTTCCAAAAGGAGCTCCCTTATGAAAAACATTACATCCATCAATAACGCCTTAAAGAAACTAGAAGAAAAGCAATTAAAAATTGCAAAAGAATTAGAAGAACTCTCTCTTAAAAGAAACCAAAAGCTTATTGATCTCTTAGGTAAAATCCCCTCCCCTACCCCTATTGAAACTATCATTGGGGGAATCCTTCATGTGATTGAAACGATAAACAAAAACGCCAAAGAACAGGAGGACTGGTTTAAAGCCGGGTCCATGTTTCTTCAAGGAAAAAAGCCCTCACAAGATAAAGCCTCTTCAAAAAAGGGTTAACTCTCTTCAAGCACAGGTCTTTAAAACCATGGCTCAAATCAATCGCTTAAAGCATAAAATAGGACACATTTCCAATCAAGAAAGACGGGCTCAAACACGAACTAAGATTCAATTAGGGGGTTTAGTTCTTAAATCAAAACTCGCTGAGTTTGTTGGAATTAGTATTGGCGAAGATTTGCAACTCGATATGCAAAAATGGGATCAAGCCGCCCTCCTCTTAGGTCTTCTTATGCAGTCCTTTGATTTATCAAAATCCCTAACGGATCTAGAAAAACAGGATCTTATTAATCGAGGAATATTAGCTTTGAAGTATGATTTCTTCCCAGAGGGGTAGCGTTTATTTTTATAATGGATTTAAATGAAATCTCGAAGGATGATTTCTATAATCTTTTTAAAAACGTATCTACAACGAGCTGATAAGCTTCTTCAAATCTCCAAGGAGTACTTGGACTTAAAAGAGGAAGAATATCTGTTCGAAACTCATTCCTGCTAAATTTTTCTTGAAGGTTGTTCAAAAAAAGCTTTCGAGTAATTTTTGCCCCTGTTTTTGTGCAAAATTTCTTAAAAATGTGAATCATTTTATCGACATCCAAGCGATCACTCATCATCCATAGATCAAAAAGATCTCTCCCCTTCAATCGCTGATACAAAGCGCATAATTTTGTCGCCATTAATTCTTCAAGCTCATAGGTTAACAAATCTGCTTTACCCTTAAACCAAGGATTTTCAACAAAATGTTCAATGTTTTTAAGCGGATTGATATGAAAATGTTCTGTTGTATTAATCTCTATCTTAAGGCGTGCATTGAACCCCCCAATCGATGGAAAAGTATACAGAAGCTTTGCGCTGCGTTGAGTTAATTTCCCTTTAGGGCGCCAACAATCCAAACCAGAACGAATGACTTTAATTGTTTCCCCTATAGGCTCAGCGTGAATTTGAACCAGATCTATATCTTCGCTGTAACGCGCAGCAGGGTTTAAATACAGTTTATTTAGCGCAGTTCCACCTCTGAAAGCTAAAGAATGTTGAATAAATTCACTACTATAAAGCGTAACAAGAGCCCTACTAATAATAAGGTCTTGCTCAATCATATCCAGTGTCTGCCACGGGGCAGGCCATTGTTCTAAAAAGTTTTGAGGAATCATTAATCACTCTCAATTGTTCTATTTTCAATAATATGCCATCGCTTGTTTCGTGGACATCCATTATCAGGTGTCTTTGGGTCCAAGGGCGCAAATCGGCGGGGCATTTCCTGCAAATAGGCCTCTAGCAATTGAATAACTTGTTCTTTTTTGTCTTCATGAAAGGTTTCAACGTGCTCCAAAATATAGCCTAACCGTTGTACCCATACTTGTTGATTTTGACCATCAGTGAATTGTTTTAGTCTTTTCAGATCAATGAATTCAATGAGCTCGCTCAAAATC
>VGCX01000155.1 GCA_016869935.1 Alphaproteobacteria bacterium | reverse complement strand
AATTTCTTGAATTGACTGAGGATGGCTTTCTCGAATTAAGTCCAAAAGTGCTTTATTCTTAGGGGACAATAATTTTGCCAACGAATCAAGGGAAGTTAGCCATACTTTTGGTTCTTTGGAATCTTTCTTGTAAAGGCCTTTCGCAATATCAAGTGTTCTTTGTTGATACTCTTCCTTGCTAATAATACCAATTTTTAACGTTATACACTTCATCATTTTACTCTCTATCGCTCCAAATACTTGTTAACATCGCTCCAGAAATCTTCTATAAGCTTTTCTGCATTACTATAACTATATTCTTTAGTCCTAGCCCCTTTATGAATATGATCAAAAAAGGCAGCTTTCTTGTTTTCATAAGGAGAATGGGCGTTGTCATATCCAAGAACCCTTTCTCCTTGCTCATTATGTAGAGTTAAAGAATATTTGATGCCATGAGGCCTTCTTGTATCTTCATCTTTTACACGATGAACACTAAACTTAACCCAATACCCATCGCCGATTTCAGCAATTTCGCCATCTAAATCTAAAAGATAGTCTAAAGTATAATCTTTCTTGCTCATGTTTTAATATAGTATAGTTGTATGACTTATACAACCCCTTTATGCGTTACGCCCCTCAAAGGCACCTTCTGATACAAAGTTGTTCCATGCTTTTTAAGCCAGTGGCGGTGTTTTTGAAAATCGGGACAAAGATGTTCAACAAGCTTCCAGAATTTTAAGCTGTGATTCATTTCTCGCAAATGACTCACTTCATGGGCAACAACATATTCTGCAACCTGTAGGGGGGCTAAAACTAATCGCCAATTAAGCGACAAAATTCCCCGAGACGAACAACTTCCCCAGCGACTAATAGTTTCCGTCAGGCGAATTTTTTGGAAAGATACCCCTATTTGTTTTGCACATTCTTGAGCATAATCAAGGAAGAAATGCTGCGCGCGTTTTTTAAGCCACACTGTTAGGTATTTATTGATCACTGCGCCATCAGGTCTTTCGCCCCCAATCCACAAGATATTCTCTGCTTCAAATACCCCTTTGCGACGAAGAGGATCATGATGAATCGAATAGAGTTCCCCTAAAATTGACAGCGACTCTCCCATAGCAATGGATTTTATTTCAGGATATTTTGCCAGTTGATTATCCATCCACCCTTGGTTTTGATGGATAAATCCCTCTAGTTCTGAACGCCGAATGCGCGGAGGGGCAGTGACAATAAAAGACCGCCGATAGGGGCAAAATTTCATCTTCAAAGATTTAGCCGTTGGGCAGGGCTGTATAGTGACAGAATGGTTGTTCATAGTTTTAAATTAACTCAATCCTCCTCTATTTTCCATTCCCCTGTGCGTATCTTTTTTGCAACGCATTCTTAGCAAGTTACAATTTTTTCAAAAAATTCCCGTGACAGCTTTTTGCAGTCTATGGCACTATCCCCATAGTAATTATTTTAAGGAGAACTGTAATGAAGAAATTACTTCTTGCAACTGCGCTTTTAGCGACAGGAGCATCTGCTGGCAACTTTGATCAAATGTATGCTGGTGTAAAGGTAGACTACGCTTGGCCAACAATTAATGCCAAGTTTTCTGAAACAACTGTTGCAGACACAAGCGCTGATCTTAAAGCGCGTGGATTTGAAGTTGACTTGTTCCTAGGTCAAGGGTTTCAATTGAACGCTGACTGGATCTATGGATATGAAGTTCAAATCGGTCGTGGTTTGTCTGAAACAAAAAAGACATTCAAAAATAAATCAAGAGTTGATGTTCAAGGCAAAAGCCGTCGTACTTGGAAGTTCGGCGCTGCTGGTCGTATAGGTAAAACATTCAACAATGTTCTTGTTTATGGACGTCTTGGCTTCAATGCTACACAGTATACTTTTAAGTTTACTCAAACTGGTCAATCAAACAAAAGCCAGAATTTCTATGCATGGAGCATCACACCAGGTCTTGGCGCTGAGTATGCAATTTCCAACGGCATCAATGCGCGCTTGGAAGGAACTTACGAATTAGGCCTTAACAAGTCCAATTTCACATGGAATGGCAACAAAATGGAAACTGATAAACCATCTGCTTTTGTTTTGTCTGCTGGTGTTTCTTTCGCTCTCTAAGCGATTGGATCAAACCAAGAAGAAAGGGGTCAATCGACCCCTTTTTTTATTTCTGT
>VGCX01000154.1 GCA_016869935.1 Alphaproteobacteria bacterium | reverse complement strand
ATATTTTACTTTATTGATGAAGTGGACAAAAAAGTTAAAGGCATTTAACTAGAGACTTTAATTTCTGGGTTTCTTGTTTTAAAGGATGTTTTTAGAGCTATGCATCGGGATCTTCTTCAGTGACACCGCCTGTAGTTTGTTCTCCGGTGTCAACGCTAAGCGATGGTTTGCGCCGTCCTTTCCCTCCGCTCCCCCCTTCGGGTGCTGATCCTAGAGAAGTGGGGAGCGAATCTGTCCCATCAACAGTTCTTGGTGGGACAATAGGGGATACGAAAGGCTTAGAGGGTGTTTCAACTGGACTCACCTGACACTGAAGAGTATTTTCTGAACCAGGTTTTAATCCACTTAATTTACCTTTTAATGTTTTTAAAAGACTGCTTCTGGGAGTAGTCCCTCCACCCACGGGCGTTCCCATAAGAGGTCCAGTTGGTGTTGAGGGGCCTCTGGGGGCAGTAAGTCCACCCAAAGGTGTTCCCATAAGGGATCCCGCTGGTGTCGACCGGGGGGATAGAGAAGCTGTATCAGATGCGAGGCTAGATGGCTTTCTTTGTGCTTTTGCCTCTTTTATTCGACGAACAACTTGACCTTCTCCGTCAAATAATAGTTGATCGGTAAACATTTCCTTATATTGATCTAGCTCCGCTTCCGTTCTTTTTAATCTCTCTTGAAGTTCCCGAATTTGTTCACCGAGTCTAGCTTTTTCTTCATCAGCAGTTCTACCAGTGGTCGCCCTGTCGCGGGCAACTTCTTCGACACGGTCTTGTTCAGCGCGTGTTTTTTTGCGCTCCTCTGCAATTTGAACTTCCAGACCGGCGATTCTTGATCCTAGAGTAGCCTTGAGAGTATCAATCTCTCTTCTGAGACCTTCATTCATCGCCTGAAGGGCTTGTTTTTCTGATGTGAGGGCTGCAAGTGCTCCAGCGGATTCTTCTCTAGCCTTTGCAGTCGCTTCTTCCGTTGCGAGTCCAAGGTCTACAGCAGAAGCTTTTTTAAAAAGCTCTAAGGTTTCATCAACAAGTTTAGGCTGTATTGTTGATAGTGCCCCCAAAACAGATGGGATGGCATCTTCCCATCGTACTAGTCGACACAAAGCAGTGTGGACAGATTGGCCTTTGTTGCGGTTCACAGTGGCCCTAAAATCCTCGAGAGTATAAGGGCTCCCATGAACCTGAGTTCCAATTTTGGCTATTAATAGGATGCAAAATATTTTTATTCTCATAGATCCTATTTAAACGGTTTTCTTTAAAAAATACAATAAGATCAAAGAAATATATCATAAAATGATTATGGGGGGATGCAGATTTTTCCTACAAAGCAGTAAATTTAATCTAGAGCTAGAACGATGCCATATTTAAGAGTATCAAACAATACTAGTCTATTAAGTAATATTAAACTTTCCATCGGACGCCAGTCCAAATATTATATAGGTTTGAGCTAAGGGTTATAATATGACGATCTCCGGCATCTGCATCAAGATTTTTTGAACTAGAAGATTTATATAAAAATGCTTGAAATTCTGTTATAAGATCCAGATTTTCAGTAATGTGATACCTTAGTCCTAACCCAGTTGATAATCCATAGAGGCGCTTTTTGTCGCTTCCATTAATGTTTTGTGCGCTATTAAAAGAACCAACTTCAAAAGTAGTAGAAGAAATTCCTGCCTTTGCATATGGTGTTAATTTATTAAAGGTGCGACCAAAAGTAGCCGACATGCCATACGTATTCGTAGATTTTACTTTGCTTTCAGCTATAAAATCAACGTGACCAAGTCCTGCGCTTAAGGTGTTGGCGGTATTAATAGAATTTCGTCCAAAAATATACTGAGCTTCAATGCCAGCGAAATAGTTATCCCCAAATGTTTTTTCATACCCAATAGTGCCGTTAAAAGAGGCGTTTCCTGCAAACAAAGATCTCTTAATTTTTTTAGACGATGTATTGGCCAAGCTATCCACTTCAAAGTTTGTCGAAAGGGCCATGGCGCCGATACCGCCACCGATATAAAAACCCTTTAGCTTATCCCTGTTGATGGCATGTGTTGATCCCTGACTTAAGGTTAGTCCTGTCAAAAGCGTTGTCATTAATGCTATTTTTTTCATCTTGCTTCCCATTCTTTTTTTCTTGCCTTCAGATAAAACGAAGGAAGTCTCTCCTAGGTTTTAAAAATATAGAATTAATTTATGATTTA
>VGCX01000153.1 GCA_016869935.1 Alphaproteobacteria bacterium | reverse complement strand
AAGGCTATAGAGCACTTCTTTTTTCGTCTCTTGCGTTAAAGTAAGAGGAGTTCCAAACGTTAGTAATTTTCCACACACCCTTTGTCCAATCCAAAGATAGACCGTATGATTTTCTTTTAGCATACCTGGAATTAAGGCCTCTCCGACATCACCTTTTTTGCGTGTGGTATATAAAGTATTAAAGTTCTTATCATGGGAAACAATGGACTTATGGTCTGTTTTTCTAACGCCTATGATACAAAGGACATGCTCTGAAACCTTTGCGGGCCATTCAAATCGAACTTGAAAAAAATCTTTACGGGGTTCAAGATTTGTGACTGGTCCTTTAGGAATCGTGACAAATCGATACACTTCATGAAACTGTTTTTGAATATCAAAAGCGATTCCTTCTTGAATAGAGGGGAGGGCGAAGTGATCTTCGTCCCACAAACGCACAACTTCTTGGGATTGCTCTTCTTTAAGGGCGCGTTTAATTTTTTGCCAGGTATCATAGGTTTTTTTTGCTGTGCGCACTAAGGGGACAAAAAAGAAAAACTCTCGATATCCTTCGCACAATTCTTTGTTCCAAAGTTTTGAAAGGGTTTGAAAGTCTCCAGCATTAGATGCTTTTTGTAGTTCAGACAACAGGGCATGTTGTTGAATAGCTCGTGTCGCATGATCTTGCACGGAAAGCCCATTCACAATCGTATGTCGAAAAGAAGATTTATGAACCCGAGGGTTTTTGTTCCACCACGTGATGATGCGATCGAATGAATCATTTTCTTTTAAGATCGAGCGAATTTCTTGAAATTTCTTTTCAGCGCGTTCTGCATTGAAAAGAGCCTGCCTATGCTCGCCTGATAAAGAAAATTGCTCAACAACCGTATAATGCGTTCGCCATAGCTCAAGAAATTTTTGATCATTTTCTTTTTGGTAATTCTCTTTGAAGGCGCGCCAAATTTCTAAGTGTTTTTTTGCGCGCTCTACGCGCTCAAAAACATCGCTATGTTTTTTCTTAAACGCGTCAATCCACCGATAGGATTCATAAGCCGTAATAATAGCGGCTTCTAAAGATTCATCGAGAGATTGTTTTCCCTCTTGATTTAAGCTTTTCGCTTGTTGAATAGCTTGCTTTAATTGGTCAAAAGCTTTTGTTCTCTCGCGGACTTCCTTTAAAAATTCATGCAAGGATCGATTGTTGATGCGTTCGTGGGGATTGTGGGGAAAATAAGATAAAGCCTCGTGATCCAACCACCATGTTAAAATTTCTTCATCTGTTGGGTCATTTTCGCAAAAGGACTTGAACTGATCCAGGGCGCCCACATAAGCAATGGATTTTTTGATAAAATCTTGCTGGGGATGAAAGCGTGGATTTTCGTTAAGGGTTGGATGTAATTGCCACAATCGTGCTATTTCTCTTAGATCCTGGGAATTGAGAGCTTTTTGTAGTTGGAAATCAACGGCAAGGGTTTGAACATGATCCCCATTGGCAAAAACATCAACCCCTGTCCGCTGGAGTCGATCACACCATCCACAGGTTTTTCCAAAATAAAAATGCTGGACAGAGGTACCACATTGGTTTAGATCACGAAGACTCTTTTTAAAAATTTCAACCCAATCATGCGCGCCTGGTCTTTTTTCTGGATGATCTTGACCGTCTTTAAAACAAGCAACAAACGCTTCATGAATTAGGGGGTGCAGAGCCTCTTTTTCAATAACATAGGGGGGGATAGTATATGCCCCTTCTTGGCTATAGATAGAAATACCTTGTCGGATTGCTTCATCTCGGGAAATGGGTTCTGTTAAGTTTTTCAGGGAAAAATCTCCAGAAAAAGGATGATATCCTAAAAGAATTAGGTGAATCAAAACCCCAAGCCCAAAGGCGTCTTGACGGACCGTTCGTTCTATGGAATCCAACGTAACACCAATAAGTTCTGGGGGCATAAATCCCTCTGATCCAACGGTACACTTAAAAAGAGCCTCTGGTGTTTTAATTTGGAAAGAGTCCGTATCAATAATTGACACAAGGGCGCGGTCTGTGACCAAAAAATTATCCGTCTTTAAATCTCCAACGACATATCCTTTTTCATGAAGAGCCGCCATGATGGAGGCAAGATTCATAGAGGCCACATGCAAATAGTACCAGGTAAAACCAGGGGCACTGCGCCGCCTTAGTTTTGCGTTGTAAATATGATTGATTTGCAAGGCACCTGAAACACGTGGCATCAAAAACCCTGCAAAATTTCCCTTGTCGTCCTTCAAAAGCTCTTGCGGCCAGGCGATCGATCGATGCTTTCGAATCAGCATGGGATCATGCGGGGGATTTTCCACCATATATTGAAGTTTTACGGCGTAATTTTCTTGAGGATGGTGGTAAATTTTTGCAACAGTTTCTGGAAAATCTGTTAACCAAACACCC
>VGCX01000152.1 GCA_016869935.1 Alphaproteobacteria bacterium | reverse complement strand
CTGTGTAGTTGATAGACTTATTATTGAACAGGCTGTTTTTTACATAGCCTGTTTCCATAGCAGCTTCGATACTCTGCTTGGAGGTATCCAATAAAGCTCCTTTTTCGGTGATGTCCTGAAAGGAAAGCTGGTAGCCCCATCTTTTGGAGATAGCCCCATACAAATTGATCCCGATGCTTCTTTTAAAATATTGAATAGAATCAGAGTTATGCAACTGCCCAGTAATAACTGGGAACAATTTAAAGGAGAAGTCTTCGTTCTTGTAGCCTAACTGATATTTATTAGAAACTGATCGATAAAAATTTTGATAGAAGCCCAGCTCTTTTTTTTCTACTGCACTCAGCGTTGATGCGCGCGCTTGTAAAGAATCCAAGGCTGTCGAGATAATATCCATACGTAAGGGCTGGATATTATCCTCCCACACAATCAATCCCTTTTGGGCCATGCGAGCGAGGTATTGATTCACCTCCGCCGTGTGCCTTTCATACACGGGTTGCGCCGCTACTTGCGTTGTGAGAGCAAACAAAAAAACAAACAGCCAATTGGGGAGTCGCAACATGTAGTTGTTTTATGCCGGTACCGATTTAGCTACCTCGGCCGCGATCCAGTGATAGGTTTTTTCGATGCCCTCACTTAATGGTTTTGAAGGGGCCCAACCCAGTTTTTCCTGGATCAAGCGATTATCAGAGCGACGACCTCGAACGCCTTCGTAGCTAACGGGTTTATTATAAATAGAGAGCTTCTTACCAGAAATTGCAATCACCATTTTAGCTAGGTCATTCAAGGAGATCATTTCTTCGGAGCCAATATTTACCGGTCCTTCAAAATCACTATTCATGAACCTATCCACTGCTTCAAGGCACTCATCAATGTAGAGGAAAGAACGAGTTTGCAACCCATCGCCCCAAACTTCTATTTGTCCACCTTCTTCCGTTTCCGCTACTTTACGACAGATAGCCGCCGGCGCTTTCTCTCTGCCGCCGGTCCAGGTACCCTCGGGACCAAATACATTATGAAAACGAGCGATGCGCACTTGCATGTCATGATTACGGGCAAAGGCCTGAAACAATCGTTCGCTAAAAAGTTTTTCCCAGCCATAATCACTATCGGGTTCAGCGGGATATACTGAACTCTCGGCGCAATTAGGGTTATTAGGATCTTGCTGGTTGTAGGCAGGATAAATACAGGCGGAGGAGGAATAAAAAATCTTCTGAACCCCTTTTACATAGGCCTGTTGAATAATATTTAGATTGATGGACGCAGAATTGTGCATCAAGTTGGCATCATTCTCTCCCGTAAAAATATACCCGGCTCCTCCCATATCCGCAGCTAATTGGTAGACTTCATCAAAGGGTTGATCTAGTACTTTTTCTACCACACTTTGACGGGTAAGGTCTCCAATGATAAACTCATCTGCCGGTGAGTTAGCAAATTCATGTTGCTTAATATCTACTCCTCGTACCCAAGCCCCTTCTTTTTTTAATTTTTTAACCAGATGTCCTCCAATGAACCCTCCGGCTCCACAAACCAGTACTTTACGCATATCAATTTCTTTTTCGCAGGAAATGCTCAATTAAATCTGCCCCTGCCAGTATCACGAATTTAGGCACTATTTCTAAATAGCGGTTCCAGAGACGGCGTGGCTCTTTGCACAAACGATAAAACCATTCCAATCCGGATCGTTGCATCCAGAGAGGGGCCTGTGCTAATCGACCCGTGTGAAAGTCAAAAGCTGCCCCAACGGTAATGATGTATCGAACTTTAACACGTTTAGAAAGTTCATAAGCGAATTTCTCTTGCTTAGGAGTGCTTAGTCCAACCCAGACTATTTGTGCTGCTGACTGATTTATTTTGGCCACCAGATTATCCCAATCTTTTTCTTGCATGGGGCTAAAGGGAGGACAATACGTACCGCTTACTCTTTTATTACCAAATTTGAATGCTGCCGCTTGCTTTAGTTCTTCCGCCACCCCCGGCTTACCGCCACAAAAAAAATGAGCCACTTCCAATGCAGAAGTAGCTTGCATTATGGCGGCAAAAAAATCAGGACCGTAGCAACGATCCATGGTGGCATGTCCCTTTAATCGGCCCCACCAAACTAAGGGCATCCCATCAGGGAGGTTCCAATAAAACGAAGAAAGAATGATTTTAAAAGAGGAATCTTTATAAGCCTCTACCAGGCCATGAGCACCCGTAGCACTGATACACCGAACCGACTCTTCATCATTGAAAGATGAATCTAAGCTTATAACAAATCCTTGAACTGCCTTAGACAGATCACGCTCATAGATGGGGATGTGGTGAAAGCGTAGCACATTCAATTAAGAGGCCATGAGGTTTTTATACCAACGGCGAATGAGGATGAAACCAAACGAGAAGAAAGAGGCTAAGAAAAAACCA
>VGCX01000151.1 GCA_016869935.1 Alphaproteobacteria bacterium | reverse complement strand
AATGGCAAAGGATCATGAAAAAAACCCAATAGAAATCGAAGATCGAAACGAATTATCCCGTCAATACGGAAGCTACGTGGGGGAAGTCTACCGCCGTCATCACGGCGGTGTCTGGGGCGCTGAAGAATCTTTAAGTAAAGAAAACGCTTTAGGGATTCAAAAGGGAAACCAAACCTTTTGGCCCTGGTATATGTGTTCAAAGATTTTGAAAGGAGGGGATGGTACAATAGCATGGTATTATGGGTACATTTTGATGGGTCTCCTCCATTTTAAAAGCTCTTTAAATGAAATAGGCAATAAAGTTCATTAAATTCTTCTAAGTATTTTTTAAAGGCAGGTAATTCCTGAAGCTGGTGGGATAACTGATCCTTCCATCCAGCTTCGCATGATTCTAATTTAAGATACCTTAGATCGAGGGATGTAATATTTTTATAACGGCATTTTTCTTTCAATGCCTTTTTAAGTTTGTCTTGGTCAATATTGGGAGAGCGCTTAACAATTTCAACGACATCATAAAGATCTCGAGGTCTTGTTCTTTCAAATAGGGCCCGCATTTTCTCTGCCAAAAGGTCATAAAAACTATAGGTATTCATGGTAAAATCTTTGATCTCTTTATTATCAGAGTAGGGGTGGATGATTTTGTGTTTTTCTAGGGGATAAACGACGACTTCATGAGGGGTAATGTCTAGTTTTATTTTTGGCCAGGCACGAGGAGAAGAGGGGCTTGATGGGCCTCGATAAAATATTCTGCCTTGAATAATTTCTTGATTAGACAAGTTGTGGAGGACCTCTATGATGGATCTATGAATATCAATTTCTATGCTTGTACGTTTTAAAATCCATTCGGCTATTCGTGTCAGGGAGTGTTGGAAACTTTGAAAAGTTGATATTTCTTTGTTCATAATGGTAAAATCTAAGTCTTCGCTATATCTATAATCTTTAAAAAAGCATTTTCGAAGACATGTTCCCCCCTTAAAGGCCCAGGATGTGGAAAGCTGTTCATCTTGAGAGATGGCTCCTAAAATCCAACTTAAGACATAATCTTTTTCAATCTGAGAAATTTCCAGGCCGCTTTCCAAAGAAATTTTCTTAATCTCAGCTTTTGAAATCATAGGGTAAGTTCCTCATTAATATACAAGTTCCATTTGGTAATAAGCTTCTTGCAAGGCATATGGGAATCAATAAGGGCATAATTTTTTGTTATAAAATCCTTTGCCAAAAGACACAGGGGATGATGGGGGCCTAGAAGGACTTCTGTAATATACCCTAAGCGCTTAAAAAAAGTTCCATTTTTTACAGTACAGGCATAAGACATAAGTATTTTTTCTTCATAGAATTCTTGCATATAGTTTTTAAAACAATCAATCGTATGCTGAATACCAGCGCCACATCTTGGGTTTTCTAGCATATCTACGATTGTTTTATGTATATCAGATACAAACACTGGAACTTGGTCACGCCAAACTTTTTCTTTTCCAGTGTCATTTTTAGTTTTAAACAAGGAATACTCAAAGCGGTTTATTTTTAAGTCAGAGTGGCTTATTTTATCTACTGTCATAAGGGAGGTTGTTCGAAAGAGCTGTTCGGTAAGGCCCCAATAATTTGCAGCACTCCATCCTCCCACGTATGCTTTTGGAAAGAGAAGAGGGACAATGATCCATGGATCGCCCAAGGATTCTTGAGGACTTAAGGCTTTATGTGAAACAGGAAAAAATATTCCTCTTTTAAGAGGAAAAACATGCCCTTGTTTTTTAAGGTTATATAATACTTTAGAGGTTTCTGGGTGAGACAGAGATAAAGCGTTGGCGGCCTCTTTTAAGGTAAAAGGTTTTTCTTGAATGAAAAATGATTCTAGTTTTTTAATGGTCATAAAACAAACGGCTATAATAATTTTATAATTCGCTTAAAATGCGATAATGTCAACTAAAATAGTAGTTATATTCATAACCAAACAACCTTTTATCACGCTTTTTGATACATTCTCTACATGAGACACAAGAATCCTCTAGATATTCCAATGAATAAAATCCCAAACTTTAATAAAATAAAATTATCTTCCCCATTAAAAACCCAATCACATCCTGAAAACTCCCCCCGATGGCTCTTTACAGCACCCACTATAATCAAGTAAGTAAGGATAAAGAAAATATAGAGGGACAGAATGATAAAGAAGTTTTTTTTGTGGTTGTTAGTGGGATTGCCGTATGCTTATGCCGCAGAAGAAGGAAAAGGGTTAGATGAGGCGAGGCGCATGGGGGCGATTCCTAAAGTACCAAGAGATTCCTTTGAAGATTTAGGCAGACGTGTTGGGGGTGCAACGTTTAGTTCGAGTCTTTTTAGGGAAAGAAGCACCGGGGATCATTGGATTGGGAAGTCCCCTTTGGTAATGGGTGGCGAGGGACCCGATAAAG
>VGCX01000150.1 GCA_016869935.1 Alphaproteobacteria bacterium | reverse complement strand
CCCATGGGATCATTTTATAGTCTCTTTAATTTTTTAGTTTTATTTTTTTATACTTTTTTGATTTTTAATTACAATGTTTTATTTTTAAAGATAATCATATTCATGGTCTATGAATGTGAATTGAGCCCCAGGAAGATTTAAACGATGTCTATAAATAGGAATAATAGATGCCATGCTATGTGTTTTCTCCTGCATCCTCGATCCTTAGCTGCAATTGCTCGATCCTGCGTGCCCGTTCGGAAAGCCAGCCTTCCCTGCGCTTTCCATAGATCTTAACGATGTTATGTTTCTCTGTTTCCATAGAAGATCCCTAAGAAGTAAGATTTGGTCCTGTCTTTAAAAAAGAGGTTTTTAGTAATGAATGATGTCATATATGGTTGAGCTTTGTTCTGAAAGGTTGCGATAACCATGAGGTTGGCATGCATCAAAGCGTAGGCCTTGACCTTTAGTTAATAATTTCCAAGCAGAATTCGAGTAGACTTCCATGGACCCCTCAGCTACTAGTACATGCTCGACAACATTTGGTTGATGTGGAGAGGATATGTGCTCGCAGCCTGGCAAGAGTTCAATTAAAAATATCTCGCATTTAAGCTTCTCGTCAAAAGGAAAAATTGGAAGTACTTTAATTTTGTCATCACTGGGGTGAAGGGTTTTTGTTTGGCCAGTACCATAATCTGGTTGGTCATCGGTTATAAAAAGAGAAAAAGGAACCTTAAAGCCACTTGCAATTTTCCATAGTGTAGAAATGGTTGGACTGGATTCTGCACGCTCAATCTGCCCAAGCATTGCTTTACTTACACCTGTCTCTTGAGCAGTTTTATCAAGGCTCCAACCCCGTTCCTTTCGGATGGTTCTTAAAGCCAATGCGATACGATTTAATATTTCCATTATAAAAACTTATTTTATTTACTTGTGCGTTATAGCGTACGTATGCTAAAATAGGCTTATTGTACAAGATAACGCACAAAATTTATAGGAGAATCTATGACACCACTTAGCAAGGATCAAGACTTGCATCAATATGAAACCTTATGGGCAGCCGCTGGCACGCCATATGCTGTGTTTAGCTTGCCTGCAAAAGGGCTACAAAAGGTAACGGGTGGAAAGATCATTTCTGTAAAGGAGTCCTCATGAGAAAGGTTTTTTGGGATAATCCTTACCAACAAAGTCTTGGAACGAAAGTGAGCCAAGTCGATGGAAATGTTATTGTTTTTTCTGAAACAATCGGCTTTTCAGAGTGTGGAGGGCAAGAAAGTGATGTAGTGACGGTCAATGATATTAGAGCCATATCTTCACATATGGATAAATGTGACCCATTTTTGATTTATTATACCTTTCCCGAAGGACACGGCTTTGTTCCAGGGGCAGATGTTATCATGAAAATAGACTGGTTACGTCGCAATCGATTAATGCGTTTGCATTTTACGTGTGAGTTGATTCTTGTTCTCATGAATCGTCTGTTTAATGAAACACCAGAAGGTGTCGAGCTTAAACCTGAAGAAATTGATACTGTTATCAAAAAAAGAGGAGCTCATATTGCTGAGACAGGAGCTCGTGTAGATTTTGAATGTGACGTGAACATTGCTGTGTATTTTCCAAAGCTTCTCGAAGAGTATAATAAAATTATTTCTGCCGATCTTCCAATTGAAAAAGGCTTTCTTGATGAATTGAATCAAATTCGTTTTTGGAGACTGCCTAACATTGCCACAGTTCCATGTGGAGGCACTCATGTTCATTCAACTGGAGAAGTAGGGTTGATCGAGCTCAAACGAGATAGAGCAAATAAGGGTGTAGAAAGAATCAGAATCTCCCTTAAAGATCCACAGCTACTATCGCATCTTCATGATCTATGAAAGTGAATTGAGCCTCCGAACGCTACCCAAGCTTGCGGTTTGCGAAAATCTTTTCTGCTCTGGATGCACCAGCCTTGAAACCCTACCCGAGCTTCCGGATTGCAGAAAGCTCTATTGCCGCGGTCTCAAAAAACTCAAAACCCTACCCGATCTTCCGGCTTGTAGAAGGCTTCTCTGCCAAAGTTGCACTAGCCTCCAAGCGCTACCCAATCTTCGAATTTGTGAGATCCTTAATTGCGAAAATTGCCCTTTGCTATCCCTCCAACGGCCAGCCCAACCTCCAAACCCATACCAAGGTCGAATAGATCGTGCCGCGGAAAGTTCGCTTCAAGATGCTTTATCTTTTTGGAGTAGGCTTCTACCTCAGGGGCAAGAACCCTTGCCTAGCGCTGAAGCTTTAAAATTTGATGACAATACCCGTGCTCGTGATCAACGTTTATTCCAAATTTTCCTCAATCGGTTGCAAGAAACGGCCGATTTTAGACAGGCTAATCCGCAGGATTTTGCTTTACGGGTAGCGTCCATCGTGCGCGATATGGTTGCCTCGAAAGAATTTCGTGAGAAAGCTATTTGGGCGTTG
>VGCX01000149.1 GCA_016869935.1 Alphaproteobacteria bacterium | reverse complement strand
TTTCCAAAGTTCATCAAACCTAGTTTTGGCGGCAGCAATTACATTGTTAATGTCAAGATTACCTCCTGTTTTTCTTTCCATAAAAATACAGTTTTCATAGTTTCTGGCTGAAGCCGCAAAGCTCCAATTATAAGATCCTATCATTAAGGTTTCTTTATCCCCATCCTTTAAGAGAGTGGATTTCTCATGAAGTGTAATTTCGTTTCGCCAAGTGACAGAGCTCTCATTTCTTGGTTTTCCTATAACTCTGATTCTAATATTGGCATGACTGGCTAACTCATTGACTCTGTCTTTCATAGCGTCACTATTATATTGGCCTTTATCGACAATAATACAAACTTTTCTTTCTGGTGTAGCTATATCTTTTAATTTTGTAATAAGATCGTTAAAAGACAATGAATACATTAGCATATGAACAGAGCTTCCAGCTGATAGATCGTTTAATTTACCAAGGATGGAACTTCCGCAGGAATTACGTGCAGGATTTACACCTGTTCCTTCTTGGGAAGGGGTATTATATCGAACAAAAATTTGAGGCACTTCTGCGGCAATGCTCAAATTGCTGCACAAGAAAATTAGAATAAAGAACAGCAATTCCCGGAGGTAAAAAAAAGCGAGTAAATAGGTAGTTTTTGTGATAAATATTTTGCAAGTCTGGAGAGGATTTTTAGGAGTTGCAAGATGTATGAAACCCGTTCATGTTTTAGGCCGACACATATATTAAGCGTTATACGTTCATCTTTTATAAGATCGTTTGGAAAAGGAGGAAACAAGAAAGTTTATTCGCAAGAAGATTGTGCGATATCGGCTTTTGCTATGTTTCACTTAAAGTCCCCCTCGTTGTTGCAATTCCAAGACGTTTGTCGTGATAAAGACAAGAAGGGCAACATAAAATCTATGTACAGCGTTAAAGATGTTCCCTCTGACACAACAATGCGAGAACGTTTGGATCCTGTTGAATCTGAGGTTATCAATCGAGCTATTCATGATGTTATTGGGATGGCGCAAAGAAGTCAGGAGCTACAAGATTGGGACTTTTTAAAAACAAAGCTTATTAGTTTGGATGGGACAGGGTTTTTCTCCTCATCGACTATCCATTGTAAAAATTGTTGTGAAAAAAGGTCTAAAAAAGATGGATCTATTTTGTGTTATCACCACGAAATGTTGGTGGGATCCATTGTGAACCCCTTTCAAAAACAGGTTTTTCCTGTTTTGTTTGAACCGATCTGTAAGGAGGACGGGGAAGAAAAGAATGATTGTGAGAGGAATGCGGGCAAACGATGGCTCAAGCACTATCGGAGGCTTTACCCCAATATGCCAACGACTATTGTTGCCGATGGTCTTAGTTCAAATGGGCCTTTTATTCAAGCCCTCAAAGAAGCGCGTTGTTCTTTTATTCTGGGAGCTAAAGAAGATGATCACAAATTTCTCTATGATTGGTTCTTCAGCGCAGAAGAACCTGATGTGATTGACTTTACAGAAGAAAGGAAGTCTGTCAAACACCGATATCGTTTTATGAATAATGTTCCCCTTAATGAAAAGAACTTTGATTTGAAGGTGAATGTTTTAATGCTTGAAGAGGAAGACCTTTCTCATTTAACAAAAAGGGGGAAAGAAAAAAAGAAACTAGCGCCAAAGCGCCGGTGGGTTTGGGTGACGGACTATCCTCTTACTCTAGAAAATGTTAGGACAATCGCACAAGGAGGCAGAGCAAGATGGAAAATTGAGAACGAGACGTTTAATACACTTAAAACACAAGGGTACCACTTCGAACACAATTATGGGCATGGGTATAAAAATCTCAGCAATGTCTTAGCAGGAATGATGTTGTTGGCTTTTTTATTTGATCAAATTCTTTTTGCTTTCAACAAAGAAGTAAAAAAAGCTTTTGAGAAAACCAGCTCAACCTATCGCTACCTGTGGCAAAAACTAAAATCTTTATTTGAGGAATGGATTGTCGATAGTTTGGAAAAACTCTATCTCTCCGTTTTTAAACCTCCTCCAAAACCTGTTCTATAGGGTTACCCTATAGCTTTTGCAACTCTAACCAACGAACCCTGTGTTTTAAGCGCCCCAAGTCCAATTAACATCCCTTCTCCACAAGAAGAAAGTCCCCCCTACACTAAAATTTCTCCCTTCCTTCTCCGGGAATTGCTGATTTTTGTTTGACATAGTGTACAAATTTGTACACTATTTCTCCAGGAGCTAAAAAAAATTATTCAAGGGAATATCTATTGAGGAATTTCTTCTAAGGCCCGCTGAATATTGGTTGTAAGACTTAAAATCCAAATCATTTGACGGCACCCTTCAACCTATTATAAAATAAAGAATAATATATATTATAACAGGGACGGCAAACATTGAAGAAAAACATTTTTTTATTCATAGCCTTTGTAATAACTTCAGGTCCATTTGATGGATTTTCGATGGAAGCTGAGTCAGGTCATCATCGTGGACGCTTCTCGCGTTTTG
>VGCX01000148.1 GCA_016869935.1 Alphaproteobacteria bacterium | reverse complement strand
CGGCAATAGGACCTTTAGAGAGGAATTCTACGCTAATAAGAAAATCCTCTCAGATTCTCTTGGCGCCCTCAGGTTTGATTTAAAACGAGCTCTTCATACCTATAATTCCTATAGACCCCATTTTGCCTTGAAAGGTCTCACCCCTTTCCAGTATATTAACCTTACCTTAGAGGTCGCCGCTTGAGTCTCATATCATATGAACTTATACAAGGTCTTCCCATAGACTTTTTTCTATGATACGCTGAGAATAAGTAAAAAAATATAAAGCGATAAAAATGATAACAGGGATCGAAAAAATTTCTAAAAGGTTCTCTTATGATGAATTTTTTAGCCATCTTCAAGCACTTTACCGCAAGGATGATCTTTTCTTTGATTGGTCAACAGATCAAGTAAAAAAACTTCATGAAACATTTTTACGGGCAGATTTGTACATCATCATTCCCGATACAGTTCTAGTAAAACAATTTCCTGCAAAGCTTGCCCGGGCCTATCGAGCAATACCGATCATTGAGAATGAGGGTACACTGTATGTTGGTATGGAAAATCCTTTCAATGCGGAAAAAATTGAAACGATTGAATCAGTTTTGGGGCGCAAAATATTCCCTGTCCTTGTCGATCGTGGGGATTTGACGCGGGCGTTTTCCCAATACTATTCTCATTATGACACATTAAAAAATCTTGCGGATTCTTTTGATGCGCAAGAAGAGTTTCGTAAAAATGCCCTTGTTGTTGGCGAAATAACTTCGACCAATAAAATTGCTGAATTCTTTCAGTATGTGCTGGAAGATGCTCAGCAAATGGATGCGTCTGATATTCACATAGAACTTTTTGATAAAATGTTGACCGTAAAGTTCCGTGTAGATGGGAGACTTGTGGATCATAAATTTCCTAAGGCAGACGTTGGGTTCTATCTTTTAAGGTACTTAAAAATTTTGGCGAACGCTGATATTGCTCAAGAAAATCTGCCGATTGAAGGAAAGCACGTCAGTGTGATGGTTGGAGGCGGCAAGGTTTTGAACTTACGTCTTTCTATTATGCCAACAGGCTTTGGATTTTCATCAGTGATTCGTCTATTGCCTGACACGCAAGAATTTGATCTCAAGCGTATTCTTCAAGATGATATTTATCACAAAGAATTGACGGAGTATCTTAAACTAAAACAAGGAATGTTTATTGTGTCTGGGCCGACAGGAAGCGGAAAATCGACAACGCTTTATGGGGCCGTTTCGACCATTAATACACCAGACCGTAAAATCATTACCCTCGAAGACCCAATTGAAATCAAAGTTGAAGGTCTGTGTCAGGTGCAGGTCAATGCAGAAATTGGCTATGATTATTTGACATCTCTTAGAGCAATTCTTCGTCAAGATCCTGATGTCATTATGGTTTCAGAAATTCGTGACGCTTCAACGGCCCAAGCGGCTATGAAGGCAGCGATTACAGGTCACATGGTTTTAAGTACGATTCACACGCGTTCTGTTAAAGATATTCCTTTGCGATTTATTGACTTGGGCGTTGATGTTTTCTCTCTTGCGTCTGCTTTGAAGCTTTTGGTATCACAGCGATTAGTTCGTTTGCTGTGCCCGCATTGCAAAGAACCTCATGCAGTTTCTAAAGAGCAAAAAGATTTAATTAAAGCCCAACATCCTTGGGTTAAGGAGGCTGATTTTAAGGAAGTATATATTAATAAAGGGTGCGCATTTTGTCATCAGTCGGGATTCTCAGGACGCCGTATTGTGTTTGAGCATATCCGTCTTAATAATGCGATGCTTACAGCCCTCAATGAACGCAATCTTGCTCTCTATGAAAAAGAAGCAGATCGGGCTCTTGGGGATAGAAAGCTATCCGATAATGCCTTGCGCCTTGTGTTCAAGGGGCAAACTTCCGTGGATGAAGCTTTAAGTTATGCGGATTGATCATAATGTATATTATTCATGTCCAAAATCAGGATGGTACGCACATTAAGCTCCTAGCGGATGATAGCGTTCATCAAAGGTTGGTGGGTGATTTAGCCCTTCAAAAGATGACGATTCTTTCGATCAAAAAGGCAAACCTTTTTCAACGGTGGATTTCCTCCCTAAAGGGATTTTATATTAAACGTTCGTCTGTTAATATGACGCAGCAGCGGTTTTTTAGTGCGGAAATGGCAACGCTTTTAAAAGCAGGGCTGACGATTCATGAGGTTTTGCTTAAGATACTATTGCATAGCTTTAATCCAAAGCTTTCTCATGCGATTTATGCCGCGTATCAAAACCTTTTAAAAGGCCATAGTATTGAAGATGCCTTTAAAGGGTATCCAAAAATTTTTACTCCTATTTTTCAAGGGTTTTTAAGACAAGCAATTTTAACAGGCAACCTAAAACAGGCATTTATTCAGTTTTCCGAGTATTGTGAATACCGAATTCGAAATAAACGGCACGTAAGCAGTAATGTTCTCCCGCTGTTTTTTAGCGCGGGTCTTGCTTGGATTGTGACATATGTTGTGCAAAAA
>VGCX01000147.1 GCA_016869935.1 Alphaproteobacteria bacterium | reverse complement strand
CGGAGCGCAAATAAAATCTCCGCAGAAGATTGGATAGGAATTTCAATTAAAGTTTCCCCCGGCTTTAACAAGTTCTTCAGAGACTGAACTTGTTTTTTTGCATTGATTTCCCCTACAGAATAAAGGACCCCTATGCGACGCCGCTCAGGACACATCTTTCTTATCAACGCAATTTGCTGATCAACCGGCGGAAAATCGGTTGTTCCTGTAATCAAGACCTTTCCTTCCAGGTGGTCCGGGGCAAGTCCGGCAGTTTTTGGATCCGTTACTGCAGCAAACACAACAGGGGTTGACGTGCCTTGAAAAACAGAAGCTAAGGCCTGGGCAGAAGGTGTTGCAATTCCAACAGCAACATCTGGAGAAATGCCTCGAAACTTATGGGCAATTTGAGTTGCGGTTGCAACGCTGCCTTGAGCATTGTCAAAAACAATTGTTAAATTTTTCCCCTCTTCAAATCCGGAATCTCTAAGAGAGTCCACGATACCTCGACGAATTTTATCAAGAGAAGGGTGAGAAATAATCTGAGTAACAGCAATAACTTTGGGATGATTGGAATTTTCTTTTGCTGCCTGTGCTGTAATAGAAAAAAATAACGAAGAAATAACACAAATAAAACGTACCATAATAACGGCTCCTTAAAAAAACACAAAAACAAAACAGACCCAGAGATTAATCCCTAGGCCAAAAAACAATTGTTAGTGCGTTGCCATCGAAAATGATACATAAGAACATATGTAATACATGAGAAAAGAAATTGCAAGAGAAAAAATAATTAATCAGAAAAGTACTATAAATTTGATACCAATGATCAGAAAATTCTCTAAACCATCATCCCATTGACCTGATGTTCCCACATTTCTTTGAATTTGCCGTTGGGAATTTTCATCAAAGCGGCAAAGGGTCCGTCTTCGGCAATTTGCCCATTTTCTAAAACCACAATGCGGTCCAGGTTTTTAATGGTTGATAGACGGTGGGCAATCGCGATGACTGTTGTTTTATTATCCTTCAAAATCTGAGCGATCGATGTTTGAATTTCCTGCTCAGTCTGGCTATCTAAGGACGACGTTGCTTCGTCTAAAATAAGGATTGGCGCATTTTTAAGGATGGACCTTGCAATCGCAACCCGTTGCCGCTGCCCGCCACTGAGTTTAATACCCCGTTCCCCCACAAGGGTCTGATATTTTTCAGGAAGCGTTTCAATAAAGTCATGGAGATTTGCCGCTTTTGCAGCATATTCTATCTCTTGCTGTGTTGCATTTTCCTTTGCGTAGCCAATATTTTCGGCAATCGATCGGTGAAACAACAGAATGTCTTGAGGAATCAACGATAGTTGGGATCGCAAACTATCGGAAGAACAATCATAAATGCTCTGATTATCAATGCGAATATCGCCCTCGTTTGCCTTAAAATTTTTAAGAAGCAGAGAGACAAGCGTTGATTTCCCAGCGCCTGAATGACCCACAATCCCAATTTTTTCCCCTGCCTTAATGGTAAGACTTAAGTTTTTTAGAACATGGCGATCACTACCATACCCAAAAGCAACACCTTGAAAATCAATCGTAGCCTTCAAAATGCTGAGCTCTTTTGGGTGTGGAACATCGATCGTATCTTGGGGAACTTTCATAAGCGAAAAGGCAGCCCGAAATGCCGCAACGTCTTCTAAAAAGTCTTTGATTTCCATCGTGGTGTTCCAAGAGTTTTCGAAAAACAAAAGGGTCGTTGTCATAACGAAGGCTATGTCCCCAATAGAAATTTCGCCCCTATTCCGCAAATGAATGACATAGAACAAAAGAATCAACAAAAAAACCCAATAAATTAAGGACAGAAGTATGGATATGACCAAATCATATTTATAATAACGAATGGTTAACGGATTATGGGTGGTATCATAATAATCATGAATTCTTTGTAGTTCCTTCCTTTTGGTTGCAAAGGAAAAAATGGTAAAGATGTTGGAGATATTATCCGCGACACGACCAAAAATGTGATACCAGGAGTTTTGCTTATCTTGCTCCATTTGAGCCAAGTTCTTAAAGAACCAAAAAGCAAGCGGGGAATAGATAAGGATAAAAGCAACCGCTACTAGAAAGATATTGAGGTTGATTAATGCCAAAGAAATCCCGGAAAACAGGGTGATCAACAGGGGCTTTGTTAATTGGTGCTCAAGAGCTTGATGCATCTTCACGTAATTATCCCCAATTCCTTTGACACGCCCAACAATGGACCCTGAAAGATTATCTTGGAAAAATGAATAAGAAAGGTTAAGCGTGTGACTGGAAACTTTGACCAGCATATTCTGCAAAATATAAGGCATACACTTTAACTGCGCAAAATTATGCGCCCGCCACGCCAAATCTAGCAAAGCCTGAGATCCTATAAAAAGGCCAATCGGTTTTAATCCAAGAACTAAATCAATCTGAGATTCTATTGTAAAAAGATCAATCAGGAGTTTGACCGAATAATTATACATAACCGGCGTAAGACCATTGGCAAATGGC
>VGCX01000146.1 GCA_016869935.1 Alphaproteobacteria bacterium | reverse complement strand
TTGGGGGTGGGATTTAATTGGGATTCCTTTTAAATCCTATCTAATCCTACTTCTTCTGATTTTAAATTGTTAATGAATTCGTCAAATGAACTAGCAATATCTACAATATCATAAGGTTCTTCATTATCTCTAATCCACAAAACAATTTTTGGCTTTTTGTTTCTGTTACGATAATCAATACAAAAAAAATATCCTCCTCCATCATCGCCAAAAGGTAGTATTTTTTTTTCTTCTAAAATTGGAACAGAATAAAAATCAAAATCATTGACTGAAGAATTATTAGGAAATGGAAATCTAAAAAAACTAAATAAGTTTTCCACACTCGTTTTGTATTGCATACCAGACATAGGATCCACATAAGCAACAGGTGCTCCCAAAGGAACCAAATCAAAATCTGGTATGTTTATATTAAATTTTTCTTCCAATTCATACTGGTTCATTATTTGACTCCCATACTAAATCCACCTACGTGCCTCATCAACGGATGATTATGAACAACTTCGGGAATTAATTGTATTTTACCTAGATCATGATACCAAGTATACCCTGGTATTTTTGGACTTCCTTTCATAATTGCTTGAAGTTGAGTTTCACTAAAGATATTTGGAGACACGGCGCCTGCCCTTATAGAAGACTCCAGTTCAGTTGTCGCTGCTTTGAAATGCATTTATACATACACTACATATACCATATTTAGCGAAAAAAGCAAAATAATAAAGTCATAATGCAGCACCTCCCGCTATAAATTTTTATAAGGGGTGGGTTGAAAGCAGATAAAGAAGGGGTTAGCGCTGTTAGCGATTTTTTGAGGACGGATAGGAAGAATCAAGAAAAAGGTACGAGCGTTAGGCCCCAAGGATTGATGGGACATTGGTTGCTGGGGGAGGATGAGCAATAAGATGATAAAGGGTTTCAAAATCTGGTAAGATCCAGTGAAAGATGCTATTCCGCATGCGGTCCCATAGGGCACGCTTTCTCCCTAATCTTTCTAAGGCTGCTTGGAAGCGCTTATTAACAGACTGCAAACATTGATCGATAAAAAAGGCAAGCATCATCAAAGAGGTTAGAACGCGATGAAGATATTTATTGCCATGTCCAAAATTATGCTCAAATTGATATCCTTGATTCTTCAGTGTATTAAACGTTTCATTTTCGATTTTCCATCGACTTCGTGCTCCTTTCGTAAATTCTTCAACATTAGCGAGGGTTACGTCTAAATCCGTCACCCAGAGCCACTTCCTGGTTGATGTAGGGGTGGTTTCCTGGAATGAGACAACCGTGGTTCTAAGAGTGTTAGGTCCATCCTTAAGGGGGACATCTTTCATAAGGGAGTAGGCATAAGTTCCTTTTGATGAAACGGTTTGTTTTTGTACCATATCCTCAGGACCTAAAGCTTCAATCCAGTCTTTAAGATAGGTATGATCCCCCTCTTTACAAACCAGAATATAAGAGAGGTTATTTTCTCTCAATAGGCGAATCAATGGTTCATTACACGCAAGACCATCCGCTAGGATCGTCGCTTTAAGATGAGGGTGTTCTCTTTTAAAGTCCTGCACCCACCTTTTGGTGGCGTTCCGCTCACAATCATTCTTTTGATTCCCGTCCTCTTTCATAATCGGTTCAGGGGCCAAAGGATAGACGACCTTTTGATCAGGGTGAACGAGGGCTGCCCCTAGTATTTGATGATAATAGGTCTTGCTTCCGTTGCGATGTTCTTTGACGCAACAGTTTGAACAATGAACACTAGACGATGAAAAGACACCTGTCCCATCTAAACTAATCAGATACCGTCCCATAAATTGAAAATGATCCAGAAGGTGCGATCGCTGTAAAAGCCCAAAGATCTTAGTAAACGCAGTCCTTGAGACTGCAAAATCAATCGCGTCAAGTCGCTCTCTCATATAAGTATCTGAGGGAGCACTATGGTTAAGTTCAAATAGAGTCTTAATGTTTTTGCCTAAAACACCCTCTTCTCGTGTTGCTTCATCAAATTGCAAAAGGGATGGAAATTTAAAGGTAAAAAGGGCAAGGCCGCTCATTAAGCAGTCCACATTCGAAAACAAAGACCCCTTAACTTCTGGACTCTTTTGCCTTTTTAAGCCCTTCTCAAATTCAACACGTACAACCCTTAGAAGTTCGTCATGCCTAAAATATTTCGATGTCTCTTGCATGGAATTCTCCTTCCCATGCCTATTCTTTACGAAAAATATTTATAAATTACCAGCTTTTTCAATACCCTCACACCCTAGCGGGAAGTGCTGATACTTTAATACCTATTACAAAAACCTTTTTCCCAAAAAGTAGCCAGCTCCATGAGGAATAAATATCGATAAAAATATCACGAACTTCAGTAAAAATTTAACGATAAACAATAATAATTTATCGAAAAATGGGCGTTTACTTACATCATCTGCCGCAAAGTCTCTCCAATCGTTGCTGGAGACTGTGCGACTCTAACGCCTGCCTCTTCAAGTGCCTTAATCTTATCTTCCGCTCGACCTTGTCCGCCAGAAACGATGGCGCCGGCATGG
>VGCX01000145.1 GCA_016869935.1 Alphaproteobacteria bacterium | reverse complement strand
GTACAGGCACTGCTCCATCAATATGCAACGCGCACCAACTTTGAAATTCATGTATCTCCTTCTTTAAGCAATGCGAAAGAGTGGGTCCATATTTTGGATAAAACATTTCAAAACAAAGTTTTTGTCGCACCGCGTGATGGAGACATGCATAAATTAACAAATGATCAATTGATTGCAGTAGGGGGAGGGCTTTCTTATGTCAAAGAACGTCTTTAAGCAAGTTATTAAAGTTCAAAATCTTATCGGCGAGAAAAAAACACGTCTAAGTTTTGGGTTATTAGTTGGGTTAACCAGCATAATGGTTGTGGGAGTTGCCCCTTTTGATCATTACTTGACGCGTCAAATCAAAGAGCTTGATCAAGAGATTGAGAAACTGAAACCTCAGGCGGATGAAATTCAAAAAAAGATAAAATCCGAACGTTTCAAGTATACAAAGGAAAATCCCCTTGTTGCTCTCTATCCCCAAACAACACGTTTGGAAGAGGCGCGTTCTTCTTTTGCAAAAGAACTTGAGTTACTGATGAAAAATCACGTCCAAGATGTGTGGCTTACAAAAATTTCCTTTAATCGCCTGACGAAAGAAGCGGTTCTTGAAGGACATGCAACGGATGCAACCCGTGTGAATCAGTATTTTGATAAATTGACCGAAGAAAAAGAATTGGATCCTTATAATTTAAAAGAGTTTTCAATGGAAGAAAAGGCTTTTTCAAGCCAAAAATCATCAGAGGCTAAAGGCAAAGAAACGGAAGCGAGTGGGATTCGTGCCTATAGCTTTACGATCAAGACAAAGAAGGAAGGTGCATAATGTTTCAGCGATTTAATACAGCGCCTCTTTGGGCAAGGAGTCTTTTGTTTGCCGGTATACTAGGGGGCCCTTTTTCCTTTTGGTGGCAAAAAAGTGGGGGTACTTTTTATCAAACAATTGCGTCCAAGAAACAAGAAATTGAATCCTTGCAGCACGGGATCAATAGAGTTCAAGCAGCAGCGACAGCACAAGGTCTTGAAATTTTGCAAGAAAATTTAGTAAAACGCGAAGATTTTGCCAATATTTTATTGGGTATTTTGCCGGAATTTTCTAAAAAAACCTTGAATAATCTTCAAACAGGATCCAAGCATAATTTGATGGATTATTTGGATGGAAAAGCGGCTGCAGGAAAATTTTCTGCCCCCGCTGTGCCAGATCCAGTTCAGGCGCTTTTAGCAGCTGGCGGACTATCAAATCCAGTACTATTAGCCCAAGAGACCAAGTTTGAACTGACAGATTCCTTTTTGAATTTGCATAAACTTCTTAAAAAAGCTGAAAAAGAAAAAGGGGTCTTTTGGCGGGAAATAACGATTGATGTAAAAAACGCCCCGCAGTCTGTTGTGGGTTTAAAAATCTTTACCATTTCGAAGGAGTAAAATGATGAGGAAAGTACTTCTTTATACAACCATTTTAATGATCCCTTTTGGATTAAGGGCCGAATGTCCTGTTGATATCACCATGCCCCCTCCAGCCGTTTTAGAAGTGTTGAAGGGCGAAGAATCTTTGGCAGGATTTAAGCTTAGTTCAATCGTTGCAGGAAAGAACAAAGAACGCCGGGCCGTTATCAACAAAACAGAAGTCAAAGAAGGGGATTATGTGGGCGGATACCACGTGACATCCCTTCATAAAACATCAGTGGTTTTAACAGGCCCTGATAAGCGGGTTTATACGCTCCACATTGCTCAAAAAAGGGATAAGAAAAAATCTTAACACGTTTGGAAATTTGTGGTAAAATAAACATAAGATTAAAACTTTAAATTAACAGAAGAGGGAGGAAACTCATGAAGAAAGTTTTATTAAGTGCCGTTACGGTATTAGGTGTATTTGGGGCTTTTGAGTCAGAGGCTGTTACAATAGCAAAGGCTCACCATGGAAGTATTCCAAGTAGTGTTATCATGGACACGCGAGCGTTGGTTAACTTTGCCCAAACAGCTATGCGTAGCTCTGCGCCAGCAATCCACGGTGTGCTATTGAAAGCAGAACAAGATGGTATAGGGTATACTAGTTTTGACGTGGAAGAAGGATCTTTTGCTGGTTTAGATAATGATACAGCCGTTGCAGTAAGTGGTAATACTATTACCTTTGCTTTTGATATGAGCGAAGTTGGTTCTAGCACAGTAGCGTGGAAGGTAAAGTATGCACCAGTGCTTGGACCAAACAATCAAATTGACGGATGGACTTGTACATCGAGTCTTGGTAAAGCAGAACTTGGCTCTAACTTTATTAAGGCTTCAGATGACGCAATTGATCCAACTTTATCAGGTCTTGGCTGGCCATTTGCTGGTTGTGTTGTTGGAACAGTTTCGTAATTCTATCCAGCAATCTTTCAAAAATCCCCGCTTTCTCTGCGGGGGTTTTTCTTTAATCCCCGCTTTCTCTGCGGGGGTTTTTCTTTTTCTCGTGCAAATTTTTTAGGAATATGGCATTCTGAAATTATAAACGATAAAAAACTTTGGGTAGGCGTTAGTCATGAAAAAACATCTTTTCATTTTGGGTAGTATTATAACATTTGTGGCAATTGAA
>VGCX01000144.1 GCA_016869935.1 Alphaproteobacteria bacterium | reverse complement strand
ATCCCTACCCAAGCCCCCTCAAAGACCATCCGTTTGGTGCAGCCAAATTCTCCGCAAGAATTTCAGTGGACCCAGAAAAAAATGGCAAGACAACTTGAAGAGTTTGTTCAACTGTCAAATAAGCCCTGCATGCATAAATTGCAGGCGGTTATTTGGCCAGAATTTTCCCTTCCTCTTGCCCTTCAAGTATATCCTTGGATGGCTGATTTTGTCAGAAGATCTGTTCCCGCGGACGGTGTTTTAATAACGAATGGCTTTTTTTATGAAAGAGAGGCGTTCGGTTATAAAGCCTATAATGCAACCCTAGTTTTCGATGATACGCTTCAACTGACTGAGGTATATGGCAAACATCGATTACTCCCGTTTGGAGAATATATCCCTTTCCGTTCCTTGATTGATGGGATTCTCCCAGGCCAGATTCATAAAATGAGTGGGGGGATGGGGGATTTTGCTTTCGGTTCTGGGCCTAAGGTTTTGGAACTTCAAAATCTTCCTCCTGTGTTGCCCATGATTTGCCATGAGTCAATCTTTTCAGGTGCTTTCCATGGAGAGGTGTTGCATCAGGCCCAGTGGATCCTAGCGCTTACCAATGATGGGTGGTTTTTAAATAGTCTCGGACCTCATCAGCATTTGGAAATTGCACGAATGCGAGCAATTGAAACAGGGCTTCCCTTGGTTCGTGTTGCAAATACGGGTATTACTGCCGTTATAGATCCTTTGGGGCGTACGGTGATTGATATTCCTTATGGAGAGCAGCGAGTTATCGATGTAATGTTACCACAGGCCCTTGAATCAAAAACATTCTATGCTCGATATGTTGGAAAAGATTTTTATCCCCTTCTTGCTCGTTTCTTTGAGCTTGTAGTTTTTGTGCTATTCCTTTTTAAATGGTATCAGCGAAAAAAGAGAAAAATATGATTCTTCGAACTTACGGAAGACGCAAAGGAAGGCGTCTTCGGCCTTTTAAAGAAACCCTAATCGAGACACTGCTGCCGTCTATGGAATTGCGTTTAGAAAACAATCAAATTACAGGACAAGATTTTGACCTTAAAAAACATCCCACTTGTTTCTTTGAAATAGGTTTTGGAGCAGGGGAGCATTTAGCCCTGCAAGCAGAAACACATCCGGGAACTCTGATGATTGGATGCGAGCCTTTCTTAAATGGCGTCGCTAATTTATTAGAGCATATTCACACTAAGTCGCTCCAAAATATTCGTATTTATCCTGGCAATGCCTTAGAGCTTCTTCCTTTATGGTTGAACACTAGCTTAGATCGAATTTTTTTGCTTTTTCCGGATCCTTGGCCCAAGAAAAATCATCATAAACGTCGTTTTGTTCAAAAAGATATTCTAACCCTTTTGTCTCAGAAATTAGCCTCAACGGGAAAAATTCTTATGGCAACAGACCATGAGGAATATTTTCAATGGATGGTCGATCAGGTTCAAAATCACCCTGATCTTGTGATACAGAATCCCCTTGCTGAAACATGGACAACGCCTCCGGATGTTTGGACGATCACACGGTTTCAAGAAAAGGCCATTAAAGCAGGGCGGACCCCTCGATTTTTGTGGATTGGACGGAAAAACTAGAGAAAATTACAGCTTTAATAAGCTAAAGAATTCCCTTAAGTCATCTTGTAAGGATCGCGCAAGTTGATTAACGCGGGTTCCTGCTTTGCTAAACAACTTTGAAACTTCTAATGTTTCATCTTTGGTGCGAATAAGACTGCTAAAGCGTAATCCTAATGCTTGAGATTCAACAGCAGCTTCATGAGCCTGGGCTAATATTTGGCTTGCAGAGGCGCGGAGCGGTTCAAAAGAAGCAGAGGTTAAAAGAGCAGGACTTATCTCTGCTTGTTTGATCAGATCCTGTAAAAGCTTTTTCAATTCTTCACAAGCATAAACCATGTGACGAAAGTGGGTGCGTGCTTCATCATTAGCTTTATGAATAGCAGAGAACTTTTGATCAAAAATTTTAGGGATTTTTGCAATGCTCCCTGAAACTTTGCTTAATTCCAAAGAGGATTGTGCGACCAGTGTAACCTTTCGACTAATTTTTTGATGGCTTTCCTCCACTTTCTCTTGAAAAAAGGCCTGCGTTTCTTGGATTAGTTTTTCTTTTAAGGATTCGATGGCCCTTAAAATATCTTGAATTTCTTCAAGGGAAACTGCTGATAGATTTTGATTTGTTCGGTCCATCAAAAAAGATGATAGAGCGCTTAATGGTTTTTGAACGTTATGAAATAAAAAGAAAAACATTCCCAAAACCAAAAGAACGATAAGGCCTGATAGCAGAACACTTTTCTTCTTAACAGCTTTTGTTTCTTGATAGAATGCATCAAACAATTCTTTTTGATTTTCCTGAAGTCCTATCTTTAGATCGTGAATAAATTTTACAAGAAGTCCTTCTTGGCTTTCGATATTTTTCGACTGCGCTGGGTTTTCTGTACACAGCGTCTTCAGCTGATGAATAGATGAAAAATAATTCAAAATAAGGGTTTGAAGCCTTTCCGCTTCCGTTCGAATATCAGATTTTGTCTCAACGGACTTTAAGAAGACTGATAGGGATTTTGTGCT
>VGCX01000143.1 GCA_016869935.1 Alphaproteobacteria bacterium | reverse complement strand
CCCACAAAAACGCTGATTGGTTCTGTGGCAAATCAAGAGATAAGTATCGTTTAAACGCCATTTATTTCCCCTAAAACATCCAACACTTGCTATAGAGTAGCAAATCTTCTTAAAAATTTCTAGATATATGTGGAATATATTCCAAAAATATCGGATATTTGTGGAATATAATACCGAAATATCCGATATATGTGGAGTATAAAGGATGAAAATTAGTTTTTATAAGGCCCCGAAAGGCATGAGTCTATGTCATTAGTTCTTCGAGTTTATCCAATGGCTCAAAAAATACAGAACCATCCTCGTTTTCCCTGATCGCAACATTTGTCAAAATCAAATTCTCTTCGCTTTCGTTTGTAAACCTATACTGAGCGTCTCCTTCCTTAGAAACTCTCACCGCGTTTTCAATAATACCAGCCGTTCTAGGAATTAAATGATTTACCCCCGGACCAACCCTAAATTCTCTGATCCAAACACTAAACCCAGTAATCTCTAAGTGACCTGGGCCAGATTTGTTCTATGGCACTGGGGCTAGAAGTAGATCATCAAAAAATACCAGCTCTTTTCCATCAGTCTTAAATGATTCTTTTAAAGAACTTTTAAGATCTACATTCATTCTATTGCTATCAATATAAAGCTCTTTAAGGACAAGATTACTTTGCATAGTCCGGATAAAATTTTCTATAAAATCTGGAGAAGCCCCAAGGAGTCTAACCCTTAAATCCTTAATCGTAGGGTGCGCTCTTAGACATTCCATCCATCCTGTTAGAAAGTCTTCACCACCCCCAACATTCATAATATCCATATAAAGATATTGAAGAGACACTCCGGTAATGGCTTTAACAATTTGAGGAACTTGTGAGGCTTCCATATCAATCCATATGTCTATCAGAGAAGGAAGCGATAGTAAAACCTCCCCTAATTCATCGACTCTTTCTGTCAGAGAATTTCCTGAAAGATCTAAAAACTGTAGTTGTGGATTACCTCGAATTTCGCCTAATCCCTCTATAAGATCTGAAGCCGTCAAGCTATTATAGGATACCATCAGTGCTTGTATATTAGGATAACTTTTTGCTTCAACCATTAGAGATCTAAAAAGCAATCCTGCATAAGGACATTTATTTAGTAATGTATCAACGCAAAGATATGGCAAAGTTCCTTCCCTAAGTTTTTGAGGCTCTAAAAGATATCCAAGATAAAAAGGGGCGGGCGCATGAATAAATAATAGGGGCTTATCTCCTCGTAAGGCTGCCTCCCACGTTCCAACATCTGTAATTGACCCAACACCTAAGGCTTCTCCAGTTCTTTTAACATCGTCTTCGCTAAAAAGAATTGCAGCATAATTATCTTTGCTATCGCCTTCAGGAAGCGCCCCTCTCTCCCAAAACGCAGACTCTACCTTAGGGTCAGTCTGTGGGATTGATCTGCTGGGAACAGAAGAAGATTTATCTCCATGGATTCGAAAAAGTCTCTCTTCTTCTGTGTATTTTGGATAAATGGGATGACAATGCGCATCGCTATAAATCCATTGAAGTTCACTAGGGGAAAGCTTTCTGAAAGAGCCCCTTAAGCCGCCGCCTTCTTCGGGCAACGTTGCTGCTTTACAGTTTTTATGCCCTAAAAATGATAGAAAAAATATTCCTACAATTACATATAGTTTCTGCATGCCTAATCCTTATAAGGTCCTAACACCAGAAATATATAGTCAAATAATGATAAAAAACAAGAAAATAAATGATACGCCCATTCAAAAAAAATGGACTATTAAAAGACCTATTCACTAAAGATTTCATGAAGAATATGAAGAATTGTAGCTTGAGATTCTTTTGATATAGTCCCTAATTTTTTAATCAAACGTTCTTGATCTACCGTTCTAAGTTGATCGAGGGCAATCTGGCCTTCTTTCCCATTAAATTCTAAAAAAACCCTGGTAGGGTACTGGCGAATTTTACTTGTCATTGGCGCTATAATCGTTGTTCTTAAATGACGATTCATATCATCGGGCGATATAATAATACAGGGTCGTATTTTTTTAATTTCAGACCCCTGTGTAGGATCTAAATTAACCAAGTAAAGATCAAAGCGCCTTAGGTGCGTCACCACTCCCATTCCTCATCATCAAAAGCGTTGGAAATGTTTTGTAAATCTTTAAAATGACCTATATCTGCAGAAGCCTGAGCTGCAAAAGCATTATCCCATCCCTGTCGTACTGTTGGCACAGGCTGTATGATAAGTTTGGAGTCTACTACATTCATCTCAATTGATTTTTCAAAGCCGCATTGAGCCATAATAGCCTTTGGAAGCCTAATACCCTTAGAATTTCCTATCGACACAATTTCTGCACGCATGATCGTCCTACTTATTCTTATCTTGTAATTACAATATAATTACTTTTTGAGGAAAAATCAAGAAATCTAAAGAAGAGAAACGTATTGAAGAGAGAAGAAATAGAGAAGGTAAAGAGCGAAAGTCAGTATGTCAGGTTGTGAATCTCCTCAAAGACTAGGTCTTTGAGTTTTTTATAAAAGCTGTGAGTGCTTTTATAGAGAAAACCTTAGAAAGGAGGTGATCCAACCGCAGGTTCCCCTACGGTTACCTTGTTACGACTTCACCCCAGTCA
>VGCX01000142.1 GCA_016869935.1 Alphaproteobacteria bacterium | reverse complement strand
GTAAAAGAAATTGCAACACATGTTTTTGATCCAAAAACTGCCCCGCGGTCTTTGTCACCTGCTCAAAGGACACAGCTTGCTGAATGGCAGAAGAAACGGGTAGAGTTAGAAAAAATGTCAGGATGTACTTCTAAGGAATATTCATTTTCTGATGCTCAAGAGTGGGCGTTTTTAAAGCAAGCATTTGAGGAATTACAGAAGTTTGCACGGTGTTCTGAGGAAAAATAGAGGGTATATATCTTATAACTTGATTTCTTTGATGACTTATTTGAGTATTTATTCATTATGGTTTTAAAGAACAAATTAAATATTACAGGTCAGGTCGCTCTGGCAAAAGCTGAGGAAAAAATCAGCAAACAAAAAGCTAAAAAACTGTTTGATTCCGGCGATATTACCAAGGTGGAAATGGGTACCTTTGATGGGCTTTCCTTCATTCATGCCTATTGATTTGAAGATGATATCAGCGAGTATTACGAAAGCTATAGTGCGTTCAAAACTTCCGCGCTTTAAGGGATTACTCAGGGATCATTTAAAAATAAAAAGTGATATGATATAAAGAGATGAAGAAAAAAGGAAACGTATGGCGAAGAAACCTAAGGTCAATCTTAAAAAAGTAGAAAACTGGCATAAGGTCGATTCAAAGCCTTATTTAGAAATTCAAAGTGTTTCTAAGTATTTTGATGGAGCGGCCGTTGTTAATCAGGTTTCACTTGAAATTTACCAGGGAGAGTTTTTTTCGCTTCTTGGTCCTTCAGGATGTGGTAAGACAACGCTTTTAAGAATGCTTGCAGGGCTTGAAACCCCTGATGAAGGCTGTATTTTAATTGACGGCGTTGATATGACAAATGTTCCAGCGTACGAACGTCCCGTCAATATGATGTTTCAGTCTTATGCCCTTTTCCCTCACATGACGGTTGAGCAGAACGTTGCTTTTGGTCTCGTGCAAGATAAATTACCTAAGGCGGTTATTAAAGAACGCGTGAAAGAAGCGCTTGCACAGGTTCAAATGGAAAAATATGCAGAACGCCGTCCCCACCAATTATCAGGAGGGCAACGTCAGCGGGCGGCTCTTGCGCGCTGTATTATTAAAAAACCAAAACTTGTTTTGCTTGATGAGCCTTTAGCGGCTCTTGATCGTCAACTGCGGGAAAATACCCAATTTGAGCTTGTGAATATTCAGGAACAAATGGGGCTAACGTTTCTTATGGTAACCCATGACCAGGAAGAGGCGATGACCATGTCAACGCGCCTTGGGATTATGGAAGAGGGGAAGGTTCGTCAAGTTGGATCCCCCCACGAGATTTATGAGTTTCCTAACAGCGTGTATGTGGCTGATTTTATTGGGAGTATGAATATTTTCCAAGGAGTCGTCAGGGAAGAAAGTCGAGATTCTACCGTTATTCAATGCGAAGAACTTTCTGCAGAGGTCGTTGTGAATCATGGGGCGAACGCTCCTTGTGGGGCGAATGTATGGATTGCCCTTCGTCCAGAAAAAGTCACGATTTCTAAGAAAAAACCTCAGCGTAAGTATAATACAGCAAGTGGGATCGTCCAGGATATTGCGTATCTGGGGGATGTGTCCATTTATTTAATCCAGCTAGAGGGAACAGACAAAATTGTCGAAGCCATGCTTCCCAATCTTATGCGCAGTGCAGCCCAAGACATTACGTGGGAAGATACTGTTTATCTTTCCTGGGAACCAGAAAATACAATTGTTTTGACAGCATGATTGATAACCACTTTAAAAAGAATCAATGGATCAAAAGGACAATTATAGGGATTCCCTATTTTTGGCTGGTCATTTTTATTCTTATTCCTTTCTTGGTGATCCTAAAGATTAGTATTTCGGAAGCGACTTGGGGGACGCCGCCCTATAAGCCGCTTTTGCAATTTTTAGGAAATCACATCGTTCAGTTTAATATTCACCTTGAGAATTATCAGATCTTATCAGATATGATTTATCGCTATAGTTTCTTGCAATCTCTGAAGCTTGCAAGTCTTTCAACGCTTTCTTGTTTGTTGCTTGGGTATCCTATGGCCTATTATATTGCGCGTCAGGATGAACACCTTCAAACGCGTCTTATTTTGTTGATTCTTCTTCCGTTTTGGACCTCCTTTTTGCTTCGGGTTTATGCATGGGTTGGGATTCTAAGTCCGAGTGGGTTTTTTAATACCTTGTTGATGGAGGTTGGGATTTTATCGGAACCTCTAAGATTTCTTTATACACCAGGGGCGGCTCTTGTGGGGATGGTTTATTGTTATTTGCCGTTTATGATTTTGCCCCTTTATGCGTCTTTGAATAAGTTCGACTTTTCTCTTTTAGAGGCTGCTGCAGACTTAGGCAGCAAGCCCTTGAGGGCTTTTTGGCAAATAACCCTTCCCCTAACGCGTCCCGGAATCGTTGGCGGATGTGTCTTAGTGTTTATTCCCTCTTTTGGGGAGTTTGTGATCCCAGAGCTTTTGGGGGGAAGCAAAACTTTTATGCTAGGGAAAGTCATCTGGGTTGAATTCTTTACCAATCGTGATTGGCCAGTTGCTGCCTGTCTTGCGGTCCTCATGGTTCTTTTCTTGGTGATTCCTCTTGTCTTGCTACAAAAGAGGCAGGGTTCATGATGAAGAAAAGTCGTTCAATTTTTGGGATTGTTATTTTTGGATATGCCTTTTTGT
>VGCX01000141.1 GCA_016869935.1 Alphaproteobacteria bacterium | reverse complement strand
TTTTTTATCGGGCTGAGAGATACCACACCTCAGCAGCTCCACACACAGGAGAGAGCAATCAAAAAAAGATACCCCTGGCTTTAATTCCCAAAGGTTTTTAAACCTTTTTGTTCATCATCTTTAATTTCATTTCTGCCAAAGTATCTGGCTCATCACGCAAAAACCTGATCAGAAAATAATCCTTCTCTTCTGATGAAAGTTTTTCAATGCTGTAAGAGTCATCATTGTTTCTATTATTATCACTGTTTCTTGGATTTTTTGCAGCGTGAAGATCTACACTGCTTTGTTGAATGCCAAAAAATGAACAAAAAACCTCCATGGCCGGCGTAAGAGCCTTTAAGTTGTTTGGAACGACTATCTTCTCGAAAGGGATTGCTACCCCACGCTCACTAGCTGCGATCCATGTTAAATAAAGAATTCTTGTGTCTCCCGTCAGTAAATCTTGACGTAAAGAAGCAAGCATAGCTATCACACTATCAATTTCATCCTCTTCTTGCCACGTACCTTCCTCTTCAAACTCATACATTATCACCGTATGTTCTTTATGATGGGAGATTTCAATGACGCCACCAAATTTGTAAAAAGGAATCCTAGAGTGATTACTTAGGTGGTCACCAGAAGGGGAATGGTTCAGAGAATGGTTAATAAGATCAACGAGATGTGAGGGAAGCTTAAAACTTATCTTTTTTGTGCCATAGCTTGAAACAAATACGAAAACGTCAAAATAGTCCAGCAGCACTGTTTTCGAATCATGTTTGAAGGATCCGTAGTTATAAAGAAATCGAGCGCTATGAGGCGTCACCAGACCGCGAGACGAAAGAGATCCTACTTCCTTAATCTCTTCTTGAGATAAAGGTCTTCCTATTTTTTGAAAACCATAATATTCAAAACCACTCATGACTGAGAGGACCCTTTTATAATAAAGCCGATGTTTTACAGTTACGAGAAAGATAAGACCTCGTCAAGAGGATGGTTTAATTTTTTGGCAATAATTAATCTGGAAATGAGAAGAATATTAGTGGATCATTTTGCTTAGAAAACAAAGTGGGAAAAAAAGTTGAAAGAGAAATCTCTTAATAAGAGAAGCTTATAGTTTTATGTGGTGTCGTTGAAGCTATAGCGTTAGATTAAGGAAATTTCATATATCTTAAAAAAACCTCTCCTAGGAAGGGGCAATAAGAGGGGAGTGGGGTCTTTTAAACTTGTAGGGTAAGCGTGAGGATATTAATTTTAAGGGTAAGAAGTGTTTGAGAAGATTAAAACTCTGGAAGCAGAGCTTCTTGCATTGAATAAAAGAAGAGCTGCTTTAGAAAAAGAACTAAAAGTACTTCATCATCAATACCATCAGCCTTCTTTAGGGGTAAGATCAGAAGAAACGAGGAGTTTTTCTAAAGAAGAAAAAATAAATCTCTTTATGGAGTTTTTTAAGGGGAGAGACGATGTTTTTGCAAAAAGATGGGATAATGCAAAAACTGGAAAATCTGGGTATTCGCCTCTTTGTTCCAATGAATGGGTCAAAGGGGTTTGTAACAAGCCCCGTATAAAGTGTTCTAATTGTCCCAATCAAGCGTTTATTCCCTTAAAAGAAGAGGTTATTTATAAGCATTTAGGGGGAGAAGATTACGGGAATAGCAAAAGAGACTATACGATTGGTATTTATCCCATGCTTAAAGATGATACCTGTTGGTTTTTAGCACTCGATTTGGACAAAGATCAGTGGCAGCGGGACGCTGCGGCTTTTATTAAAACGTGTCAGGTAAAATCAATTCCCTTTGCCCTTGAACGGTCACGGTCTGGTAATGGGGCGCATGTTTGGATTTTCTTTTCTGAACCTATTTTGGCATCTGAAGCGCGCAAATTAGGAGCGGCTCTTTTAACAGAAACGATGGAGAATTATCCAGAAATTGGTTTTGAATCCTATGATCGATTTTTTCCCAATCAAGATACACTGCCAACGGGGGGATTTGGTAATCTGATTGCACTTCCTTTGCAGCGATTTCCAAGAGACAAGGGAAACTCAGTTTTTTTAGATGAAACCTTTACCCCTTACCCGGATCAATGGGCTTTTCTATATTCCCTTTTAGGATCTTCTGGAAAACTTTCTAAAGAAACTTTGAATAGATTTGTGGAAGAGGCGTCAAGAAAGGGGAAAATCCTTGGGGTCCGAATGTCCTTAGAAGAGGACGAAAAACCATGGGAAATGAAACCTTCCAGGAGAGCGTCTGATATGCCATTAGGACAAGCTCTTCCAGAGGTCGTAAAGATAGTCCTTAGCAATCAAGTTTTTGTTGAAAAGAAGGGACTGCCACCGGCATTGATCCTTAAAATCATCCGTCTTGCGTCCTTTCAAAATCCTGAATTTTATAGAGCCCAATCTATGCGCCTTCAGACGTTTGGAAAGCCCCGTATTATTACGTGTGCTGAAGATTTTATGGAGTATATTGGGCTTCCAAGAGGGTGTTTGGAGGAGATTCAGGATTTATTTGAATCTCTTGGTGTTAAAATTTTGATGGAGGATAAAAGGGAAAATGGCCAAAACATTCAAGAAAAGGGTGTTGTATTAAATTTTTTAGGCGAATTGACGAATGAGCAGCAAAAAGCTGCAGAGAAGCTGCTTGAAACGGATAGTGGGGTTCTTCACGCTTCAACAGGCTTTGGAAAAACGGTTGTTGGCGCTTAT
>VGCX01000140.1 GCA_016869935.1 Alphaproteobacteria bacterium | reverse complement strand
TTAGGAACAATCGCTGGGCTTTGGACTATTTATAAAACCCTTTTAAGGATTGATCTTAATGGATAGCCCTTTAACACAATTCATGGTGAAGCCTCTTGTGTCCCTTTCTATGGGACCCATTGATATTTCTTTTACAAATTCCTCCCTTTTCATGCTTTTAACTGTTTTAAGTATTATTCTTCTGTTGTCAATGGGCCTTAGGAAACGGTCGTTTATCCCAGGAAAATGGCAGTCTTTTGTTGAATTACTGTATGAACTTGTTTTAACAATGCTTAAGGAAAATGTTGGCACTAAAGGGATAGCCTACTTTCCTTTTGTATTATCTATCTTTCTTTTTGTTTTATTTGGCAATTTAATAGGGCTTCTGCCTTATGCTTTTACCTTTACAAGCCAACTCGTTTTAACCTTTGGCTTAGCCATGCTCATTTTTGTGGTGGTGACTTGTATAGGATTTTTGAACCATGGCTTAAAGTTTTTTAAGTTTTTCTTACCAGAGGGCGCGCCCCTTATAATGGCGCCTTTGCTTATTCCCATTGAAGTCATTTCCTACCTATCAAGACCTGTCAGCCTGTCAATTCGTCTTTTTGCAAATATGATGGCAGGTCATACAATGCTTAAAGTTTTTGCTCTTTTTGGCGTTCTTTTAGGCGCTTATGGTATTTCAACTGTTCTTTTAAATACTATTTTAATCGCTTTTGAAGTATTAGTTGCTTTTTTACAAGCCTATGTTTTTTCTGTTTTGACATGTTTATACTTGAGTGATGCAATTCATATGCATTAGACTAGTAAAAAATAGGAGTTTAAAATGGATGTAGAAGCAGCACGAATGATTGGCGCAGGACTTGCGGTTTTCCCCTTACTAGGTGTTGGACTTGGTATCGGTAGTATTTTTTCGAATCTCATTAAATCAGTTGCGCGCAACCCTGAAGCGAGAAAAGAGGTTTTTTCTATCGGCATTCTAGGATTTGCTTTAACAGAAGCGGTTGCTTTGTTTGCCCTTCTTATTGCCTTTTTAATCTTGTTTAAATAAATGCCTCAGCTTGACGTTTCGACCTATAGTTCCCAACTTTTTTGGCTGGCGCTTCTTTTTTCTTTTTTATTTATGATGGTCCATTTTTATTTTGCCCCTAAAATGAAAAAGATTTTTAGGATGCGGGACTTAAAATTCCGAAAAATGATCGCGCTTTCTAAACAACTAAAAAAAGAAATAGAAAAGATGGAAGAAAAAATTGCCCAGAAAGAGGGCTATGCACATGATCACATAAGATCCATAGTGCATGAGGCGGAAATCCAGTCTCAAAGGGAAATTTTTGATCACAAGCATGCTCTATCTGTTGTAAACCATCGCCTTTTGAAGGATTTTGAGAGTGAACTCGAAGAAATGCAACAAGGTTTCCTGACCTCCTCAAAGGAAGAAGAAGATCTAACACGACTTCTGCTGGATAAAATTTTAGGATTTCCCCTATCCAAGAACGTATACAAAGAAGCACTAAACCGAAAGGATCGCTATTCACATGTGGCATGACCCCTCGTTTTATCTTGCCCTTTCTTTTGGTCTTTTTCTTTTTATTTTTTCCCGACCCCTTTATAAAAAACTAAAGGACTCTTTAGACTCTTATAGTCAGAATATCCATGCCCAAATGGACAATGTGAATGCTCTTTATAAAGAAGCTCAAGAAGCGCTTGCACAAAAACAAGAACAGCTTCTTTTATTGGAAAATAGAATTGCCATTTTAGAGAAAGAGGCTGAGGAAAAGATTTTTTTAATCCAACAAAACAAACAAAAAGAATTAGAGCACTTAGATACGCTTTTTGCCCAAACCCTTAAGCAAGAAAAAGAAAACATGAAGGACGATTTTCGAAAATTAATTCAAAAAGAACTCATAGAAAAAAGCTATGAAAACGTCACATGGATTCTAGAAAAAAAGCTAACAAAAGCCCAAAAAGAAAAAATTACATCCTCTTTTCTAGAAAAACTTTAGCCTAAAAACCCTTATGCTTCTTGAGGATTTTTGACGTCTTCCGGAATAATCATCCCAGCGGACACAACCATTTTAATTCCAGCTTCCACCGTCATATCAAGAGGAATAATTTGATTCCGAGGAACAAAAAGAAGAAACCCAGAAGTAGGGTTCGGGGTCGTTGGAACAAAAACATTGACCATATCTTTTAGAGTTTTTCTTTGAACTTCACCTTTAGTAGACCCTGTAACAAAGCATAAAACCCAAACGCCAGGACGGGGATATTCCATTAATCCAACCTCTCTGAAAGAATTTGATTGGCTTTGTAGGACCGCTTCTGAAATCTGTTTTGTTGTGCTATAAACTGTTCTAACAATTGGCATTTTAGAAAAAATTTGCTCGCTATACCGCAAAATTATTTTCCCAAAAAGGCCTTTTGTGATCATACCAATTACGACAAAAGCAAAAACCACAACCAGTAAACCAATTCCTGGAATCGAAAAGGGGAAAGAGGGCTGACTTAAATAACTATAGGGAACGAGATGATGAAGCCAACCATCAACTGTCTGAACAATCCACACCAAAACATACAAACTAAAAACAAGGGGAAGCGAAAAAAGAAGACCTGAGACAAAATAGCTACGAAAACGAGCAACAAGGCTTGGTTGATTGGATGGTGATACCATAAACTATTCCTTTTATTGTTTTCCTATGCTCGCTTGAAAGGCCTTTTTTGTCAAAGAGTTTATAATCCATCCCTATGATCTTCAATAATATGGGCTGGATCTTGATGCAAAATAATATCAGCGTTTGGAAAAGCTTCTCGAATTTTTTGCTCTACTTCATGAGAAATTATGTGCGC
>VGCX01000139.1 GCA_016869935.1 Alphaproteobacteria bacterium | reverse complement strand
TTGGGAAGACATTTTATAGGAATAGAAAGTTATGGCCAGGAGGGGGTGCATCTGTTCGATAAAAAAGGGGCAGAGCAACTCGCCTATTTCCCCCACTTAAAAACCCCATCGCGCTTATCCTGCTCGCTTTTGAGATTAGCTACGCAATCTCCATCCATAAAAGCCAAGGCTTTGAATACGAAGAGGTTGATATCTTACTCCCCTCCTTTAAAGAACCCCTTTTGACTGAGCACCTGTATACGGCGATGACCAGGGCCAAAAAAGCCTTTTGTCTCTTTAGTTAAACCACTCATTATTAGTGTTTTATGTCCTAAAATTTTACTATTGACTTTTATTAAAAAAAGTATTATAATTAACGGAGTAAAATAAATAAATTTATTATTAAGTTAAGGGGGGATAATGCATCCGGTAGGAACAAATTCAAGCCAATTAGAGGTGGCAGGACCAAACCAAAACCCGTCCTTGGGGTTTACTACTCTTTCAAATTTTGTCCCCTCCCAGGTTTCCACAAAAGTTCAAAGACTTTTCGGCCCCTTATCTAGAACTTGCAGCGCCCTTCCTAAACCAATAAAAGTTGTAGCTTTGTTAGCCGGCGGGATCGCTACTGTTGTTGCTCTTAAGCGTTTTTACAACATGAAATCCACCAATCAAAACAACGCTGAGAAGGATCTTAATACTGTTGCAAGTGCTGTCGAGGGAAAAACATCCTTAAAAAATGAAGGCGTCGAATTAACCGATGTTAAAGAAGATCCATCAGTCAGCGATTCAGCTCAACAGGCGACCTTGGAAAATCAACTCGGCAAAGTCTTACCGACAGATCTTGTAGAAACGGCACAACAACAGCAAAACCCGTCTTTGGGTATTACAGACTTACCTGATGATCTTTTAGTGGGAATTTTCACGAATTTGCTACCAAAAAATCAAGGCCTTATGGCCCAGACCTGTACAACATTCGGCGGAATTTCTAAAACTGCCTTTTTAGTGCAAAAACAACAGGTTCTGTCTTTTCTAAAAACAATTTTAAAGGAAAATTTTACACCAGATATTGAGAGCCATTTAGTTAAAACAATAAATTTTAAACAATTTTCAAAAGTCATAAATGATCATATTTGCACTATTGAATGTGAGGAGGATGAACGATTCCGTCATCTTTTGCCAAAAGCAATAAATGCGTGTACTCAGCTTAAAGACCTTTCGACTATCAAACTTTTACATGAGCTCCTTTCTGTCTCCCCAATCTTTTATTTATCACACGATTTTTGTTCAAAAATCCCACAAGAAACTGTTGATAGATTAGAGGGTATGCTTATTGAAAAGCATGGATACGAAGGTACATTTCTTATGTTTGAAAAAGAAGCAAATCTTGAATTTTTTTCTCATGCTAGAAAACTCCTTCGATACGCCCATAAAAAAAATTTTAAATATATAAATTCCGCGTCAAATAAACTCAAAGATGACAAAAGATTCATCCTCCAAATGATTGAAGATTGGACAGTGAACCCATATCGTTGGCCTCAAGTCCTTCATGCTTTTAACTGTGCTTCAGTTAGACTAAAAAATGACAGAGATGTAGTGCTTGCTGCCGTCAAAAAAGATTCCAACATTTTTAGCGATGTTTCAGAAGGTCTACGAGGTGACAAAGATATAGCGCTTGCTGCCGTACGACAGCATGGTCTTCATTTAGAGCATGCTTCAGTTAGTCTACGAGGTGACAGAGATGTAGTGCTTGCTGCCTTGCAATGTAGATTCCGCTTTTATGACATGAGAGACCGCGTATCACCAGAGCTCCAGAATGATCCGGAAATAGCGCCTTTGTTGTTAAAGCCCCAAAATCCATGGGGTGATTGGGGAGACCCTCCAAGTGATTGGGAAGACATTTTATAGGAATAGAAAGTTATGGCCAGGAGGGGGTGCATCTGTTCGATAAAAAAGGGGCAGAGCAACTCGCCTATTTCCCCCACTTAGAAAACCCCATCGCGCTATTGCTGCTCCCCCCCTATGAAATTAGCTACGCAATCTCCATCCATAAAAGCCAAGGCTCTGAATATGAAGAGGTTGATATCTTACTCCCCTCCTCTAAAGAACCCCTTTTGATTGAGCACCTGTACACGGCGATGACTAGGGCCAAAAAAGCCTTTTGCCTCTTCAGTTAACCCACTCTTTCTTAGCACCTTACGCCCCAAAAATTGGCTATTGAATTTTATTAAAAAAAGTATTATAATTATTGGAGTAAAATAAATAAATTTATTATTAAGTTAAGGGGGGATAGTGCATCCGGTAGGAACAAATTTAAGCCAAGTAGAAATGGCACAACAACAGCAAAACCCGTCCTCGGGTATTACAGTTTTACCTAAAGAGCTTTTAGAGAAAATTTTCAAGAGTTTGCCATCAAAAAATCAACGCCTTATGGGCGGGACCTGTAGAACAATCCGCAGTATTTTTCAAGAGACCTTTGAAGAGCAAAAACAACAGGTACTGTCTTTTCTAAGAAGAATTTGGGTAACAAATTTTACACCAGGTATCGAGCAGCTTTTTACACCAGATCTCGAGAAGCATCTAGTTGCTTCGAAAAATTTTGTAGATTTTTCAGAAGCCATAAACAGTCTTTATCTTTCTATTTATTCAAATTATTCTGAGGAAAACCAACATTTTTGGAAAGAAAAATATGAGCATACTCAGCTTGAAGATCTTTCGACTATCGAACTTTTAATTGAGATCCTCAGCCCCCTCGCTCATAACCCAATCATGCTCTTATCAGACGATTTTTGTTCAAAACTCCCACTAGAAACTGTTGATAGATTAGTGGATAAGCTCTTTGAAAATGTTCCATTAGATAAATTAAAAAAGCTTT
>VGCX01000138.1 GCA_016869935.1 Alphaproteobacteria bacterium | reverse complement strand
AGGGTTAAGGGAAGAGATAATGAGAGCTAGGTGCATGGGGGGCGTTTTGCAACAGAAAGAATATAAGGGGAGGTGAATCGATTTTTGGGGATTCTTATCCCATACTTTTCTAAGATCCAACAGATTTTAGAAATAGATGATAATCCGTGTCTTAAAATAGGATTAAAGCGATTTTTGGAAAATTTACCTGAGTTGACGACTCCTAAATTAATTGACATAAAGTGATCGCACATTAAAAGCTTTAGACCAGTATCTTTATGCGCGACAGCAAGAATTTTCTTTGTAAGGGGAACATGAATATCGTAAATGGATCGATCAACGAACTTTTGAATGAATCCAATCACACTTGGGATGTTTGGAATAAGTGTAAATAAAATGCCCTCGGGTTTTAAAAACTTTGCACAAGACTGAAGGCATTCAGCTGTATTTTCAAAATGTTCTACAACCCCAAAAGAAACAACTAGATCAAATTGTTGCTGCAAACCTTTTGGGGGATCAAAAAGGTTGGCACAATGAATTGTGCCAGGAACATTATAATGCTTTAGAATCGCACGGCTTTTTTCGCACCCAATTTCAGAGTAATCAAGTCCAGATACGGTTGCCTTAAAGTATTGATGAAAATAAATGGGCCAAATGGAATTTGCGCAGCCAATTTCAAGAATATTAAGATTTTTCTTATCTTTTAAGAGTTTTTGAAAAAAAGCATGAAGCTGAAGATTAACGTAGTTATCAAGGCTTTTATTGTTTGCATCAAAAGGCAAGGGAAGTTCAGAGCTTTCCCATGTATTATTCCAGTAGGCTGTGCCAGCTTTATCGTTGGGGGTCATGGTTAACTATAAATTTCTTTGTAAACTTTTTCTGCATCACGATTGTTAATAAATTTCTTTTTAAGTTTAAGGACATTTTTTTTCTGCCTTTCTAATTTCTTAGAGTCTAAATATGATTCAAAGGCACGAACAAGCGATTCAACCTTTGTAGAATCAACCAAAGTGCCGATATCATATTTTTCCAGATAATCAATCATTTCAAGGTTGTTCTCTGAAATAATAGGAAGTTCGCCTAATACGTATTCAAACAACTTATTGGGCATGGTTGAATGCATGCTTGGAACGCTAGATAGACATGTGAAAATTCCAACGTCTGCCCCTTGGCAAGCTGAAGGGATAAAATCATGGGGAATGGGGGGAAGGAAAAATAATCGATGATTTACGTTAAGCTTCTTCCCAAGGGCTTGAAGGGATAATAAATAGTCTTCATTAATGGGACCCTGAAACACAATAACGAAATCTTTTACGTGCGCTAAGGCTTCAATAATTTGGGCAATATTTCTATAAGGGGCCATTTGCCCGATGTAGTATCCCACAAGAACTTTAGGGTCTATATTAAGTTTCTCTCTTAAAGAATAAGGCTCTAGTCCTTCATAAGGGGGTCTATTTTCAACAATATGCATCTGCCTTTGAATGTTATGGGCTTGAAGCATTTTTTGTTCGATAATTTGGCCAACAGTGATTAAAACATCTGCGTGCTTAATAACCATTTTTTCTGCCCACACAAAAACTTTCTTTTGCAGCGGAGAAAAATTTTTTGTTTGAGGTAGAACACACGCTGATTTCCATTCATGCAAATCAGCGATGATTGTTTTTCCGGTGATTTTTGCAGCAACAATCCCCATAAAAGCCGTATTAATATCGTGGCAATGTAGGTATTTATCTTTTGAAAAAATCATATTAAAGAGTATCAATGGATCAAAAATACAAGGAAAGTAGTTAAACATACCTCCAAGTCCTAGTTTTTTTACTTTAATGCTATGATTAAGGCCTGAAAATTCTTGAGAGGGGTCTTCTATAGAGTCAAAAGGCCTTATTAGGGTTACTTTTTTCCCAATATTCATTAATTGATTAGCAGATTTTTTAATTCTACCATCAAAGGATATGGCTACATGAGAAATCATTAAAACAGAGTTAGCATTATATTTTATTGCTCTTTTCTTAAACGGTAAAAAAACGAAAAACCCTGCTAAGAAAAACATCATATTAGATATTAAGAAATAAATAAATTTTAAGGGTAAAAGACTAAATCTCTTTGCAGCCTTAATAAACTGAGGTCGCGCTCCTACAACTGTCGTAATACGTAACGTCATGAGTTAAGATTTCTAAAAAATTTAACTACTTTTTCAATATCTTCATCTTCCACATACCCACTCATGGGTAAGCTCAATACTTCGTTTGCCAAAGCTTCACAAACTGGCAATGCTCCACCAATCGCTGTGGGATAGTGCTTGTAAGCAGTCTGGAGGTGAAGGGGTTTGATATAATAAATCATAGTTGGAATACCAGCGTCTTTCAAATCCGCCATTAATTTTGTACGATCAACGTGATTTGGAAGACGAACGGTGTACTGTGCCCAAGCGGATGTTGTCTCATCAATTACATGCGGAACTTTTACCGTATTTTTTAGACCATCATTATACGCATCCGCTGTCTTTTGACGCGCTATTAGCTCATCAGGAAAAATTTTTAGTTTCTCAAGAAGAATGGCAGCTTGAATAGTGTCTAATCTTCCATTCATGCCAATACGGACATTATCGTATTTATCCGCTCCTTGTCCATGAACACGCAAGGACTTAATGATAGACGCAAGATCATCATCATTAGTAAAAATTGCCCCACCATCGCCGTAACACCCTAAAGGTTTTGCCGGGAAAAAACTGGTCGTTGCCATATCGCCAATATTGCCAACCTTGCGGCCTTTGTAAGAAGCACCAAAGCTTTGGGCGCCATCCGCCATGATCCAAAGACTATGTTCATCAGCGATTGTTTGAATGGCATCATAATCGGCAGGCTGTCCAAATAAGTCCACAGGAATAA
>VGCX01000137.1 GCA_016869935.1 Alphaproteobacteria bacterium | reverse complement strand
AATCACCATAACTATTTGTTTTTTCTGGACAAATTGATCAGTTTTTGGTATGTATTAATTAAATATTGGATTTTTTTTATTCTCACCCCTTAAGGATTTTTTCATTATGACAACACTCCACATTTCTGGAATGGGGTTTCCACCCTATGCCACTAACCATTGCACGCAAACGCTCGAAGCCATTCCTCAAGGCCCTTTTGTTCGGACCGTTGATGGAAGGCTTGTTTTTGTTGGGACAGAAACCAATCACAAATACAAAAGTTTGATTCAGGGCGAAGATATCAATACCCCAACCCTTTCTATGCTAACGTGCGGTCAGGAAGTGATCGTCCAGTGCATGCAGCCTTTATGGCAAGAAGCAACCACAAACCCAATCATTTTGATGCGCCCCACAACGCCCAATAATTTTTCCGCCGTTGATACACAAGGGGAAATGGTCCCTATTACAATGGAAACTGCCCAAAACCTAAGGCTAGAGGGAGATCCAATTCCTTTCCCTGTTTTTATCCGCTATTACCCCGTGCTAAAAATGCTTGTACAAGCGTTTTCTTTGGAAGGCGGTCAAGAAAATTATCCGACAAAATGGCGTTTAGAATTGGAGGAAGTTTAAAGAAAGGGAGCAATATAAGGAAACTATTGGAAGGCCCAAAAACAAAAAGAGAAATTGAAAGACTTGGCGACGACCTACTCTCCCACGTGTCGAGACGTAGTACCATCGGCGCTGGGGACTTTCACAGTCGAGTTCGGAATGGGATCGTGTGTTTATTCCCCGCCAAAACCACCAAGTCGTTCAATTTCTCTTAAGATCATGAAGATTTACGAGAAACATGATGGAATATATATACGATACTATTTTTAAGAAAACAAGAGTATTTTTAAAAAAATTTCAACTTTTTTCAAGAAAGTTTTTCTCGTAAAATCTAACCTTCATACGACACCAAGCTAACACTTCCCATTTTTCTTAAATAATGGTTTAATATTATTATAAGTAAAAAATAATCGGGGGGGCGTTTTGGATAAAGGAAATCTACATCCTTTTCCTTCTTTATTTATAAGGATTTGTTTTTCCTTAATTATTTACATATTCTGTATTTCTGCCCATGCTGATGATACGGGAGGTGTTGTCACTTCTTTCGCTATCCCTGACCCTATCCCAGTAAAATTTAACCCTTATCCTGACCCCATTCAGCCACCTCCCCCTATTATAGAGTACGGCCCCCCGCAAGCGGCAGAAGGAAAAGCGGAGCCCTTGCTTCCATCACCAACCCTTCCAGAACTGGATCACGTTGTTCAAGGGCGTCTTGATATTGTTAAACAAGATAAGCACATGGATATGATGCAAGGACAGGAAGACGTTGTTGCGAATTTTAGGTCCTTTAATATTGGAGATGGACACAGCGTACACCTGCACCAACATCAGGGTACGCGTGCTTTTTTCCGCGTTATTAATCAAAGCGATATCACGACAATTAATGGAATTTTTAAGGCGGATGGCACCGTCTACCTTGTGACTCCCAACGGCCTTTTGATTGGACCTAATGGGGTTCTTGATATGCAAAACGTTCTACTGACAACGCATGATATCAGCAATGCTGCGTTCTTAAATCTCCCCCATACGCAAACATTATCTTTGGAGCCGGCCATCAATCCAGGGGCGATTATTTCCAACCACGGAACCATTCAAACAACTGGATTTGCAGCGCTTGTGGCCCCAACGGTTCGAAACGCAGGATTAATTCAGGGAAACATTTTTGTTGGCGCTGGCGGTAAAGCGGACCTTTCTTTTGCCGGAAACGATCTGATTCAAATGCGCATCTCAGGAAAATTAAAACGAAGCCTGATTGACCAAAGATCTACTGGAAAACTTTCGGCGCAGGGGAAAAAAGTTGTGATAACCGCTGGTGCCGTTGAAGAAGCCGCCAACGGGATTATTAACCTGCGGGGAACCATTGACGCCTCCGATGGTCAAATTATTGTCGAGGGAGCCGAGAATACACGCCTTAAAGTACACGGCGACCTATCCGTTGAAGGCACCACTGGAAAAGGCGGCAAAATTTACCTAAACGCCCCCATCACCCACATTGAAAAAACCGCGACCCTGAATGCCTCTAGTCAAGAATACCAAGGGGGTGACATCAACGTTTTCGGTGACCATATCGGCGTTTACGGGGATAAGACGTTTCAAACACGCGGGGCTGTTTTGGATGCCTCTGGCGGTACGGGGGGTGGAACAATTTTGGTAGGGGGCGGCAAACGCGGCCAAGGCGATGAACCGCGTGCCAAAAGCCTATTTGTCGATTATGGAACCACTATGAAGGCGGACGCCACAAGGTCAGGCGATGCGGGCGACATTGTACTCTGGAGCGACACGGTCACCCGCATGTACGGATTCAATTCCGCCAGCGCCCTTGGGGAAAACGGCGGGGCTGGAACCATCGAATGGTCGGGGAAAAAATTTCTGCATTTTGAACAACGCCCCTTGTTTTATCCAAAACTAATCAGAAAAGACGGCAAAATTGGAACGATAATTATTGATCCATGGGACATCAATATTGATACCGGTTCTAATCCTTATGATCCAGCTGCTATAGGATCACCGTATATTGGCGCCACATGGATTTCAGGCCAGTTAAACAGTGGAGTCACTGTCGACCTTTTTGCTGATAATAAAATTTGGGTACGTGGCATTATTAACAGCTCTAATGGCACCTTAAATTTCCGTGCACCGCATGTTCATTTCGAAGCGAATGTAAAAGCAAATAACGTTACGATTGCGGCCTCTCTCACAGGAAATATTACCGTTTACGACATCGGAGTAAATTACACAATAGAAGCTGTGAACGCTCTTAATGTTTCTGGGAAGATGGATATGGCAGGCTACCAAATCGTAACATTAAAG
>VGCX01000136.1 GCA_016869935.1 Alphaproteobacteria bacterium | reverse complement strand
CATGGTTTCCTTGATAAAAGGCTCAAAATGCTCGGCGAGAGTAGTTCTGGCGGCAGCCATTGCAGTCTCACGAACAGCCTTTGCGTCAAGGATTGCTTGTTTAAACAATTCTTGATTTTCCATCTTAAATTTGTTTCGGGGATTGCTAATTAGTAGGGTAGCAATATAAGTGTGTATAGAATACGAGATGCCATATTAGGATGGCATACTATCATAAATATCCCTGCCTGTACGGAAAACCTTGATTTATAATAAAAAAGTTTTTACTTATAGTAAAATCCAGTATGTGTGCAATATTTATTATTATGAAAAATGTAGTATATCAAATACAAATAGGACCTTATAAGCAAATCGGCTCTACAAATAATTTAAAGAGACGTATGGCTGAGCATCTAAATGCTCTTAAAAAAGATAAACATAAAAATGAGTTTATGCAAAATGTTTACACTAAATATCAAGATTTTTCTTACTCTATACTTAAAGCTTTCGAAACTAGGAAGCAGGCTTATGATTATGAACAGCAACTGCTGTTAGAGTATTCAGGTAAACCTTACTTTCTTATGCTGAGCAATGCTGCAACTGGGTTCGCGTTAGGGAATTTTCACCCTAACAAAAAACTTGAGTTTAGAAAAGCTCAGTCTAAAAGATTATCCTTGAATAATCCTATGAAGGATCCTGCTACTGCGAAAAAGAAAGGAGATACGAGTAGAAAGCTGTGGAAAGAAAATCCTAAAGATATTTCCTACCTTTACACAAAAGAGGTTTGTGAAAAAAGGAAAAAGAGTTTAAAAAAATATTATAGTGAAAATCCTAAAAATCAGGTAGGTGCTAATAATCCTAACGCTAAAAAGCTTTTAAACGTAATTACTGGTGAGATTTACGCTACGGGTAAAGACGCCGGGAAGGCGTTTGGGTTAAAGTCTGCGCGAATTTCAGCTTTAGCTAAAGAGGGTAAGAAGTTAAGGTTTATCTAAGACAGCAGACTCCTGAGTTTAGACATATAATGTCGGAGATGATTTTATTTACACCTAAAAGTTTACTCTGACCTGGATCATAGGATTCATTTAGACCTCCTACCGGTTTTACATAAGCACCATACGTTGATGGTGTAGATACAAAATCCCAGCAGATTAATTCCAAGTCGTCTTCTACTTGAACAAGACCTTCACCGATTGGTGAAACCGATCCCATTGCACGTGAACTAACACCTACTGTGATATTGTTCATGAATAATTCTCTGAGAATATTACCAGATGGGGTATCTAAGATCTCGAATTCACCCATTAAATTCTTACCGTCCCACCAAAGACGTGTAATATTATGACAAACGTTCTTGAGATTAATTACAGATGATTCTGGGTGATCGAGTTCGCCAAGTGCTCTTCTTTCCCTGATTGGTCCTTCAATATATAACTGCACCTGCTTGGCAAGAGTCTCGTAATCGTAAATCCGTTTATTGGCATTAGGCTTGTCAGCAGCCTGTACAAGACCGGCTACGATAAGAGGTGCTTTTGGATTCATTCTAGCCTCGTGTAGTTGCCTAGGTAAGGGCGTGAATGGTAAATACTCTATAAGAACTTGCTTTGACATTATGCTTTCGTAAATAATTGATTAAATTGTGGATCTTTCATGGTCGCCTCATCATCAGGACGATTAGCATCAAAAGATTGAATCTTATCTGTTTTTTTATTTATATAGAGTATCTCTTTTACAGCAGCTGTAAGTTTTTCTTTAAGAGCTTTTATCTTGTCTTCTTTTTTGATAACGGTAGCACGTAAGCTAGCTTCCTCTTCTTCGTCGCCTGCAGCTTGCTGTCCTATAGGATCTTCATTTACTTTATCCTCGTTGTTACTCCACTTAACCATTGTACGAGGCTTCATCTCACTAGAGGGAAGCTCCATAGTAGTCTTTTCAGGCTTAATTTTGGTAAGTACGTTTTTCTGCAGGTCTTCTTTGTGACCATCCTGCCACTGAACTGTAGCTGTATGTCCGTCGAATTCGATTACCGATCCCGGGGTCCCGTCACCTTTTTTTTTATAAACTTCCATCCCCTTATGAAACTCTTCGTGGTGTGGGTTCTGGGTAGTCATCTCGTCGAGAATATGTTCTTTGAGTGCTTGTACTTTTGCAATTGCTTTTTCAAAATCTTTTATAGCTTCTTCTTTTGAAGGAAAATCATAATTTTGAACACCTTGTTTAACTCCTCCTTTTTTCCAATTAAAGAAATAACCCCATCCATCTTCGTCTTGTGTTAAGTTAAGGTTACCGTATTTGGTTTTAACTATTTCAACTTCGTTTATTTTTTTAACTCTACCTTTAGTCAAATGTTCTTTGTTTTCATTTGGTATAGTTAATTCATCTAAGATGTGTTCTTTGAGAGCTTGTACTTTATTCTCCATCATATCTCTTTGCGCTTGAACCCAAGCATCTGAATTATATCTTCTGTCAGCTGGTGATTGATATTCAGCGTGAGCTTGTGCTATTGGATCATAAGGTTTGATAACCATTCCTGCAGCTAAACTAATAATCTGAGTTATCTGCTCTGAATCATTTATGCCTTCCGCACGAGCAAGTTTTACAGCTACTTTAGCTGCTTCTTCTTTGCTAGTAGCACCTTTAGCTGCCTGTTTAGCGATTCGTACAGTCGTTGGATTATTTCTCAACCTATGTGAATCTCTGGCCATAGCAGCTAAATCTTCAGGGCCGCCGTCGTAGGGGTCGTGTGATTCTTTTACTACCTTCTCTTTACCAGGAGTAGCAAAAGCTTCAACACCTTTTTGTGATTTAGGTGCTTGAGTCATTACAGGTACCTTAGCAGTCTTAGATTTTTTCTTTTCTTTCTTTTCGAGAGTATCTTGAGTATTGGCCTTAGCATCTTTCTCAACAACCTTCATCTCATTTGGCTTATCAACAAGGTTGTTCTTTTTCACAT
>VGCX01000135.1 GCA_016869935.1 Alphaproteobacteria bacterium | reverse complement strand
CATCAATTAGAAGAATTCTCCCGTCAAATGGCTCGAGCTTTTCGAACGGCCCCCGCCATATACATGGATTGGAGCGATGCTTTTTGGGCGCTAGGAGAGAAACTCCAAAAAGGAAAAAGTCTTTTGGTTTTTGATGAAATATCTTGGATGGGATCTAAAGACGCCACATTTTTGGGAAAAATTAAAAATCTATGGGATCTTTACCTTAAAAAAAATGACAACCTTGTTTTTATTATATGCGGCTCAGCATCATCCTGGATTGAAAAAAACATTTTGCAATCAACAGGATTCGTTGGAAGAGTCTCTTACACAATGGCCTTACAGGAACTGACTTTACCAGAATGCTCCTTATTTTGGCCTCAATCAATTGATGCTTACGAGAAACTCAAGTTTTTATCGATCACAGGGGGCGTTCCTAAATATCTTGAAGAAATGAATCCTAATATCTCAGCGGAAGAAAATATTAAAAGGCTATGCTTTACGCCTGGAGGATTTCTTGTCGATGAGTTTGAACGAATATTTGCAGATATTTTTTTACGCAACAGTGATATGTACAAACAAATTTTGCATGTTTTAGCTGCAAAGGCCCTAGAGCAACGCACTGTTTTTGAAACCATTGAAGGGTATCACTCTGGAAGAATCTCAGAATACTTAAAAGAGTTAGAATTAGCAGGATTTATCAGGCGAGATTTTGCTTGGAATTTTTCTGAAGGGAAGGATAACAAAATAAGTCAATATCGACTGCAAGATAATTATTTGCGCTTTTATCTGAAAGTTATTGAACCCCATATGAGCATGATTCAACGGGGGGCATTTCAATATAAATCTTTGGCCCTTTTGCCAGGCTTTTCCAGCATTTTAGGCCTTCAGTTTGAAAATTTGGTGTTAAATAGTCGGCCTGTTATTCACAATCTTTTAGAGCTTGACGATGTTGTCAATGAAAACCCTTATTTTCAGAGAAAAACCAAAAGGCAGGAAGCCTGTCAGATTGACTATCTGATCCAAACGCGTTCTCATAGCCTTTATGTTTGTGAAATCAAGTTTTCTAAAAACCCTATAGGATCAGAGGTTATACAAGAAGTTCAGGAAAAAATAAGACGGCTAAAGATTCCAAGAGGGTTTTCTATAAGGCCTGTGTTAATTCATGTTAATGGGTGCCAAGACAGTATAAAGGAAAGCGAATACTTTTCCCATGTAATAAGTTTTGGAGATCTTTTAAAGCAGCTATAGTTTAATTTATTTTAACTCTCTGGGAAGAAGTCATATTTTAGGGATTTTTAATCGTTCATTCATGTTCAGTATTGAGCACAACAACTGTCCCATCTTCTGTGGTAATGGGGGTTCCTTCTTTTGATAGTCGATCGATCGATTCGATCCTTAAAAGGGCCAGGGCCAGGTCCGCTAGAGAGGATTTAATCGTGCCGACTTTTTCCCCTTCTTGGAATAGGGGCGTTCCAAAGGGCTGCGGGGATCCTTTTAGGCGAACAGGGGTTAGTCTTTTGCGCACAAGCCCCCGGTGGTGGGTTCGGGCCATCAATTCTTGGCCCATATAACATCCCTTATTCCAGCTAATGCCATGGAGGTTCTCGTAGTTGTTTTCTAGAATAATCGCCTTATCAACCTCTAGGTCTTGGCTTCCATCCGGAACACCTTGTAGAATACGGTGTGCATTGTAGAGATTTAAATCACCCTCTGCTGTTATTTCTTTTGATACGATTCCAACCCATCCCATGCGAGGGGTACGAGGATCTTCGACCCAAATTTCTTGGGTATTATCAGGCTTTTCATGTAAGGACGAGACCAACTGATACTGATCGCTTTGATCATCAATAGTCACTGATTTACGAAGTTTATAGAGCTGCAGCTTTTTCAAAAACTCTGGAATATGGATTTTTTCTGGGGTTAGGAAAAATGAATCCTCTCCTCCTTTGATGACAAAAAAATCATACCAAAATCGCCCTTGAGGGGACAACCACGCTGTAAAAAGGGCAGGGGCTTCTGCCTTCAATAGATCCATATCATTCGTTACAAGTCCTTGTAAAAGGGAGAGAGCATCTGTCCCTTTTAACAGTATAATCCCTCGATGGGAGAGGGAGATTAGCGTTTCCATATAAGATTGTGAGGTGTTCTTCTTATTGCTGGCATCCTCGCGAACGTGTTGTATTTCGTATGATTGTAAAGCATTTGAATGGGAGTTTTGTATCTGAGACAACATAATCTTGTATTATTATAATTACGAACAAAAGTAAGGATATATGTATTACGTTCTTGATGAGAAGTAAATTTATTTTTTCCTTGATTGGTCTGTACAGTAAATTATAATCCCGAATTAGGGTTAAAAAATAGGATTTTGAATATTATTCAAAAATAAAAAGATAGTCTATATCTACAAAGGGCCTGGGACAAATGCAAACTCTGTTCGACAGGCCTTTTGGTCTTTCAAAAATTTTTTAATCCCTGAGATGATGGTCAAAACTATTTCCCTAGAGGATTTTCGTAAAAATTACTGGGAAAGAAATGCTTTGGCTTTTGTTATGCCTGGGGGCAGGGATCTTTTGTACTGTCGTTATTTAAATGGCGAGGGGAATAAAAGAATTAAAATCTTTGTATCAAACGGTGGCATCTATTTTGGATTTTGTGGGGGAGCTTATTATGGAAGTCGATTTGTTGAGTTTTCTCCTCATACGCCAATAGAAGTTATTGGGGAGAGAGAACTAGGTTTTTTCCCATCTTTTGCAAAAGGTCCAGTCTTTAAACCCTATGATTACGATAGTTCTCAAGGGGCGTGTTCAGTATTGATAGATCCAGTAGATACTTCTTTAAAGCCATTTCATGTTTATTATAATGGCGGATGTTTTTTTGAAAAAGCAGAGTTTTTCCCAGAGGTAAAAATTTTAGGACGCTACCACGATCTTCCTCAGAAGCCAGCGGCGGTGAT
>VGCX01000134.1 GCA_016869935.1 Alphaproteobacteria bacterium | reverse complement strand
GACGAAACGTGGACAGCTTATTATCAATCCCTTGAAGATCAAGAGTTAGATGTTGGTTATTCCACCTCCTTTTGCGTGGGACTTACAATTTTTGATGGCCGTATTCATTTCCTTCGACACGAAGATACTTTATCATTATTCCCAATGGTTAACCCGGCAACAGATCCTGACCTTTTTCGATCTGACGGAGGCATTGAAGGAAGCCCTGAAGAATATCAGGAAGCCTTAGGACGCATTAACGATCGACTTGACACAAGAAGACCTGAAGGTGTTTCAGATGAAGAGTGGGCACATTTTAAAAAGATAAGTCAACTTATTCCTGGACTCACTTCTCCTACCTCTCTAACAGCGGGAATTACAATTCAGCACCCAGCTTCAGATGATATTCCCCATGCTCAGTATACAAGACGTGTGTAGTATTTGACTTTTCTAGCATAATAAAGCCAAACAACGGATGGTGATCATCTGCCCTTTTTTGCATCAAAAGCAACAGGCGATATTCTGCTGAAGGTTGCCCAAAATTATCAAGAGGTTGAATTTCTAGTGCTCTGTGGTCATACGCATAGTTAAGGGATTTTTTCAGCCGTACCCAAATTTGGTCGTCAAAGTTGGTAGTGCTGACTACGGAAAACCAGAGATTCAAGAAATTATTGCACAATAATGTTGTAAATTATGACATAGTCATGTCATAATTTACAACATGGTAAAGAGCTTTCTTATGCCACCATCCTGTTCATCTGGTGTTCCCACGTTTCCTTAAACTTCCCATTTTGGACTTTCATCAAGGCGGTAAAGGGACCGCTCTCAACACTTTCTGTATTTTCCAATGCAGTGAAACAGTCCAGAAAACTCACTACTTTTCGAATCACTAAAAACTTACTAAATCTTTTTCTTTTGATCGCGGACAAGACATCCCTCTTGAAGCATCAAGACCCTCGAACTAATCTGGTCTGCTAAACGATGGTCATGGGTCACCATAAAGACAATCATAGACCTATGTCGACAAAGATACGCTAGAATTTCAAGGGCTTTTGTTGTGGCAGCTGAATCTAAAGCCGCTGTCGGTTCATCAAGAATAAGAATTTTGCAGGGCGCCAAAGAGGCCATAAGAAGACTTAAAATCTGTCGTTGCCCGCCTGATAAAATGCCTACCGGTTCCTTTAGTCGGCCTAAAAAAGGAAGAGAAAATTGATCAAACAGCGCTTGAAACTCAGAACGTTTCTTTTCTGTCAGTGCTGGTCGAAGAGTCAGTTTCTCTCCTCGATTCATACCAATAACCAAATTTTCTTCAATAGAAAGTTCAGGAAATGTGCCTTTCATGGGGTCCTGACCCACATAGGCAATCATTTTTGCCTTTTCACGTGACGGCAAATCCACTAAAGAGCATTCCTCCAAAAAAATAGTCCCTTGGGTCGGTGATATTCTCCCATTCAAGAGTTTCAAAAGCGTGGTTTTACCAGCACCATTCGGGCCCATAATACTAATGATCTCATGAGGCATGGCTGAGAAAGAAACGTTTTTTAAAATTTCACGGGGTTCCTGTCCCAAAGAAGGGTAAGAAAATGAAATACCTTGCACCCTTAGCATGATACCCCTCTTGCTCTGGACACCTTATGCTTGTAAGCAAAAGAAAGAATGACAAGAAAAGCCGTAATGAGATTAAGGTCAGAAGGAGAAAGCCCTAAAAACTTTATATTAAGAGCCGCTGCTACAAAGCATCGGTACAGGAGAGTCCCCGCAACGGCGCTAAAAAGACCTAAAAACAGAACAGATTGAGGCATCAAAATTTCTCCAATCGTCAAAGCAGCAAGCCCCATAATGACAGTTCCGAGACCCATGTTTACATCCGCAAACCCTTGAGTTTGAAGAAATAAAGCTCCTCCAAGCGCCACCAGACCATTAGAAAGCCCCACTCCAAGCAAGGTTAGGCGCTCTACAGGCACTCCTTGATAGCGGGCGGCTTCTTGGTTGTTGCCTATGGCGCGAAGTGCAAGACCTGTCATCGTTTTTAGAAAGCCATAAAGAAGCATGAAGACCCCTGCAAGAAAGAGAAAAAGGACACCAAGTTTTGTTTCAAAAGCCGAAAACCCCTGGCGCTCTAGGAATGAAAAAATACTATCATGGCCTAAAATAGATACATTAGGCCCTCCCATAACACGCATATTAAGAGAATAAAGCGCTGTCATCACAATGATACCGGCCATAAGCGGAACGATCTTAAATCGAAAGTGCAAGAACGCCGTTAAGGCACCCATGACCATTCCCCCTATAAAGGCAATAGCTAGAGAAGAAAAGGGTGCGTCATGCATTAATGTTACATAAGCTGAAAGAGCCGCTCCCAATGTAAAGGTTCCATCCACCGTAAGATCTGGAAAACAAAGAACTCTGAAGGTAAGAAAGACTCCAAGCCCTACAAACATATACAAGAAAGCGATTTCACAGGTCCCAAGAAATTGAAAAAAGGTCATGGACATTCTCCTGTATTCTCTGGAAGACGCGCCCCAAAATTTTTAGCAATTTTTCGGTTTATATGCGTTTCTGCTTTCTTAAGAAAAAGAACCGGGATTTTTTTTACAGAAACTCCTTGTAGAATTTGACTCACCAGTTTGCCCGTCTCATACCCGCTTTGGTATTGATCAATGCCAACAGTTCCTAGCGCTCCCACTTCCAAGACTCCCTCTGGATGGCTTGTAAAAACAGGCACTTTATGCGCATGAGCGACATGCACCACGGAAGGAAGGTTTGCAACAATCATGTTATCAAGAGGAATATGAATTACATCAACCAAGGGAAGATGGTGGCGGAGCGCAAATAAAATCTCCGCAGAAGATTGGATAGGAATTTCAATTAAAGTTTCCCCCGGCTTTAACAAGTTCTTCAGAGACTGAACTTGTTTTTTTGCATTGATTTCCCCTACAGAATAAAGGGCCCCTATGCGACGCCGCT
>VGCX01000133.1 GCA_016869935.1 Alphaproteobacteria bacterium | reverse complement strand
AGAAAATTCAAGGAATTAACCAAAAGACCGCTGAAAGTATCTATGATTTTTTTAGAAAAGGCCTTTAAAATCTTAGCGCGCCCTTCAGGAAACCGTAATACCTTTCTTATGCTAAAAGATAGTTTACTTAGAAAATAGTCTAACTTATTTCTATATGCCTAGAAATTAGTGAGCTTAATTTATAGGTAAGGTTACTCTAGGCGTATCTGAACCACCTTCATCCATATGACTCCGGTCGAAACTTTCTTAAAAAACCTTTGGGCGGGGAGGGTGATTTAAGAAGCGTCATCGAACCTAACCTTTTGTTTGATCGCTTTTGTCTATCAAACTACATTGTGACTTTATTATTTTGCTTTTTTCGCTAAATATGGTATATGTGGTTCAGCTGTTCCCGCTGGCGCATCAGAACTAGTACTAGAGCCAGCTCCAGCAGCAGGTTTTCGTGCACTTGTTGGTACTATGTCACCAGAAACTGGGACAGACGGGATCTCCAGCGGTAGCCCCTGAAAATGTTCCAGACGCTTTGAAATATTTTACCTTATATTGGGGAACCTGAGAAGGAAACTACTATGGGTTTTTTTAAGGCAGTTTTTGGAAGAAATCCTACGAAAGATGAATGGGGCCCTACTGGGTTAGCCAATAAGGCAAAAAAGTTTTTCGATCGGACGTTTATGGATCCAAAATAGCAGATGATTAAGGAGAGACAGAATTCAATGAAACATGTTTATATTGTACAGCACGCCTATGAATTGGAGAGTGGACAAGATATTGTTAAAGAAATAGGTGCATACTCTACGCATAAAAAGGCAAAGGAAGCTGTAAAAAGATTTAGAGATCTCCCTGGTTTTAAGGAATATAAAGATGGGTTTCACGTGACCAGGTCTAAAATAGGTGAATATAGTTGGCAAGAGGGATTTTTTACCCATATTGGTCGTGATGGTTGTGGATATACGTTTGATCCTCGATTTAAACCTTATATTGAAGGGGTAGAAGAATATCTTGAGGAAAAGAACAATGAGTGCTAGTCGTAAGAATCTATCAATAGTTAAAATATACCTCGTAAACCATGACCATGTTTTTCCCCACGGTCAAACATGTAGTCAATTAATTGGTATGGCTGCCAGCCTAGAAGAAGCCGAAGCAGTGGTTGAAAAATACAAAAAACTTCCAGGTTTTTGTGAGCAACCAGACAATTTTTTCATAAAAGAGTTTGAGGTGGATAAAGATAAGTATACAGAAAAACCCTAATCCTAAACCCAATAACCCCCCCCCTTCTTTTCCTTTTAACCTTCTCGAACTTTATCGTTCATCCTGTTTATGGGTTTCTCGCCGCACAGCCGGGGGGATGACAGTGATGGGGCTTTCGCAAGAGCTGCAGGAGTAGCTTTGTTATAGTGAGCACGAGGATCGCGACTAAATTCATCATCTCGATTGACTGGAACATTACGTGGTATTGCAACATTAGAAAACATCTTACATAATGAAAGTGGTGAAGATGGTAGCATGGATAATAATAGAGTAGTAAAATGGTAAGAAGTATTTTTGTTTTAAATCACACTCACGGCTCCTCAAAAGAAGAAAGAGAAGAGAATCAGAAAAGGCTTGGTATTTATTCAATCTTTGAAAAAGCAAAAAAAGCATCAGAACGATATGTTCACAAGGTAGGATTTAAGGACTATCCTGAAGGCTTTATCATCACAGAACGAATACTCGATGAAGAGTCGCAGATATGGAAAAATGGGTTTAATCCTAATCAAAAAAAAGGTTCCTGAGAATGATAAAAGAAGTTTTTATTTTACATCATACATACGGATCTGATAAGGAAGAAGATGATAATTGGAAAGAGCTGGGGATTTATTCTAGTCGTCCAAAAGCTTGGAATGCTATTAGAAGGTTCAGAAAAAAGCCAGGATTTAAAGAGTATCCAAAAGGATTCTTAATCAGTAAGTATATCCTAGACAAGGATGACGGATGCTTAGAGGGTTTCATAACATGGGAAGAGGCTCTGAAAGAGTAGTAAGAAAGCTTCTTTAGATCCATATCCCTTCACTATGGATTAGGGTTTGGGATGGGTGCAGCGCTTGACCCCAAGAGCTGAGTGAAGGCCGGCATTGCAGGGGGAACCGCTGCGATGGTGTCTGAGATGTTAGGGGAGGGTTTAATTGGAAGTCCAGAAGAACTGCAAAGGAATCCTATTGATCCAGAATCCGTTAAAGGACAACTGTTCTTCGCTAAAGCGATCGGTGCTATTGCAGGGTCACTCATTTGTGAGGGCGCGGATCCAACAATTGCCATGCGAACGGCACAAAATGCTTTAGACAACAACTACCTGCAAATGATCTTACGGGCGAATGGGCGGGTTGAGTTTAAACGTATCGATGATCCCTCTCGCCCTGATGATGACGTTCGCCTCATCATCGAAGATCCAGAAACGGGACAAACGAAAGCGGTGTGGGTTCCACGCAAAAAAGATGATGCTTTAAGTCCAGTATGGGAAGGAGCCAAAAAAACTTACCAGTGGATGGGTAGCAAATATAGTTACATCCAAGACGCCGTTGTTAATAATGAATGGGCAAGAAATACCCGAATAAAGGGTGCTACGACCCTTAAAGCCGTTATGGTTGGAACCTTCTATGATGGTGTTAAATCACAAGATGAAATTTGTGACTTGATGACAAGTATACGAAAAGGCCCTCCGATTATGGTATCGGATGGGTTAGGGTTTTTCTTGCCCCCAACGCTCGCAGAAGCAGCCTTTGTTTATGGCAGTGGTTTTGTTGTAGGGAAAGGGGTTTCAGGTTGCCGGTATTTGAGGGGCGGTGTTACTACGCATACGGCTGAAAGTGTTGTGGTAAGGGTAGCTGAGGGAGAGACTGCTAAGTTTAATGTGAAATGGGTTGATGAGCCATCAACTATGAGTGCTCATGCAAGAAAATATAACGACTCTGCTAGTGGT
>VGCX01000132.1 GCA_016869935.1 Alphaproteobacteria bacterium | reverse complement strand
GGGGTGCTCGTAAGGCTTCATGCCTACCTCCAGTTATCTGACAACTCCACCTCTAATAAGAGACAGAAGTACTGAAATCAAAAAGACCTGAGGAAACCAATTTACAGACGAATTGTTGCACTACCAAAATGAATCTTTAATTCCGCCGATAACTGAAGCTGGATTACCTTGATATTTCAAAGCACTTTGTGCCGTATCATACATGCTTTTAGCCGTTTGCAATTGTTGTTTTAAATTATCTAACTGCTGAGCCCCTTGTTTCATATGATCGACTATTGCAGCCACCACAGTTGGGTCATTAACAATTTGTTGAGCATTGGCTAAAACAAAGCCAAACATTATTAGAATTATAAGTAAGTATTTCATTGTTATCTAGTAGCAATGGTTTCTTGGTAGGGGACAGTATTAATAGTGTCGTTATTTTGGTTTTCTTGAACAATCTGTAATGAAACGTCGCTAGAAGGATCTTCTTCTTTTGGTTTTTGTAAACTCCTCGCCATCCAATAAAGAGATTTGACAGTGTCGCTTCTTCCAAGGTTGTAGCCTTTTTGTTGCTCTTCTATTTTTTTCTTTTTAGCTCCAGATTGAAAGAGAGAAGTCAAAATTCCTCCTCCTGCAGCTCCGCCTAAAGCACTAATAGCAGTAGTTTGAAGATTCCCATTAGAAGCAGCATATCCAATACCACCGGCGGCAGCAGCACCAACCCCAGCTCCAGCTCCTGTCTCAACTGCATCAGTGAAAGAAGAACATCCACTGAAAAAGAGAATCAAAATAACAAGGAAGGCAATACTTATAAATTTCATATTAATCTTGTTTTGCTGGAGCAACATAATTAATGCTCTCTTTATCACTGTCTAACGATGAAGAAACATCCGTGCTATCTCCGGGATGATTTTTCATGAGAAGGGGGATCGTAACACCTGCTGCCAATCCAGCTGCTCCTAATGAAAGTCCAATAATACCTAGCGTCTGATTGGTTTTATTTCCTCCAGTCACATTATTATTGACGGTTGTGACTTGCCCACTGACTCCATTAATCGCCGATAAAATCAACGCTGTATTTTGCGCGTTATTCGCACTCGATTGATCAACTTGTTTTTTGAGGTTATCGAGTTGGTCAGTCAGACCTTTGTTTTGATCAGACATCGCGCCTTGTAGCGTAGCTATATCATTTTTAACACCAGCTATATCAGTCCCGCTTTGATCAACGGATTTTTGTAAATCTCCAATCGAATTTCGATAATCGATTTCCTCTGCGGATCGAACAGTATATTTCCATGTTGACTTACTTGTCGAAGTAATTCTGTATGCCTCTGGCCCTCCTGTTGTAAGACTCGCTGAAATCGTATGATGTCCTACTTCAAACTTTCTAATATCACTTTTTGTTTCTTCTGTGATGTTTCCAATAGAATGAATAATTGGATTTTCAAGAGTTACTGAATCAGCAATTGTGCTTAATGAGGCTTCCCATATTGCTGCCGAGGAAAGCTCAATGATTAAATGTGCATCTAATGTTACCTTATAATAACCAGCTGTTGTCACATCAAACTCTAGAGGCTTGTTAACCTCTCCTACAAATAATTCTGCGTGTGCTATAGAAATAAATCCAACAATGAGTAATAGTATTCTTTTCATAGATAATTAACTAGTTAGCTGGGCTGTTGATTTCTTAGATTCGCTCACAATTCCTTCAACCACGTTGTCATAATTCCTAAGAGCTTTTGCTCTTTTATCGAAGTTACTTCCAGTAGAGTCTGAACAGTAGAGCAATTCACGAGCACAGATGTTATACATTGTTCCGCAGCGAGGTTCGCGAGCATCAAGATGCCAATAAGTAAAAGAGGCATATTTTTTTCCTGCTGGCATATGCTCTGGAAGAGTGTACCTATTGATACTCTCTTTGGTAGCATTAGGAAGATTGATAGCAGCCGCGACATCTTCTAAATCGCTTCGATCATTCATCGCAGTGATAATAACCTGCTTAGCATTTCCAATAACAATAGGACGAATAGAGGAATTTTTAAAGGAGGAGTACTGCTGAACAATGGAAACAATCCAAGTAGAGTATTTGCTGAGCTGTTGGTAAAATTCCGCAACAAGTCTTTCTCCGCCTGGAATATCTAACAATCGGGCGACCTCTTCAAACACGACACGCTTTCTTGCTCCACGAGGGAGAGAGATAATGTGTTGTCTTCCATAGTTCGCAATTAAAAATCCGGTGACTTCTTTAAGGGAGCTATCTTGGGAAAGAAGAGCCAATTCAAAATGAGCAACTTTTCCTTTTATGGAAATGGTAGAAGTTCCAGAAACGAGTTTTTGTTTTTCCCAAGGACGAAGAAGAGTGATGAGCATGTTGACTTCGTCTTGATCATGAGAGCGAAGACGATTCGTTGACATGATTTCAACGAGATCAACATGAGTTGGAAATTCCTCCGGCTTAAAATGAGAAAAGGCTACAGCCCTGATTAATTCAGCCTTTGCAGGGTCTTTCATGAAATCAGTAATTTCCTGTTCTGAAAACTCTTGGAAATCTTGGTCTTGATCTTGTTGTTCTTTGTACTCACTCCAAGCCTCCAAAAAAGTTGCTGTTGCTGGCATCTTTTCTTTTTTAAATTTTTCAATCGTGATGGCTTCTCTCGTGAAGCGATCTGCAGCTTCTGGATGTTGCAAGATATATTGATTATAAAACTCTGAGTAAGCTTCCTCCACATAGTGGACCAATGTAGCAAAACGCAAATTGCGTTTATCTTCATCATGAGGGACTCCCGCCATCTTCAGTAAAATAGCTGCTGCAGCATGAATTTGAGTGAGGGTGAGGGGAATACCATGCGTGTCAAAATAGTTGAGACACATTTCTCCATCTGGCTGTACAACGATCGGTTCACTTCCCAGAGTTTTTGTATAAGTACCGTAGGAAAGACCTTCCTCAATAATGAGTGTAAAATCATAATATGGTTCTGTCTGAGTAAGGAGATTGATAGTCCAAGCACTTTTTCCAGCGCGGGTCATTCCAAGAACT
>VGCX01000131.1 GCA_016869935.1 Alphaproteobacteria bacterium | reverse complement strand
TCATTAAACTTTATTTCAGTCATGTCCCCTCCTATCTTCAGGCCTAAGCCATACTCACAGGATTCTTCCCTCAAAAACAGGACATTCCTAATTTGCTTAAGCGGACATTATCAATTTGCTCCTACATCTCGAGATTTTTTAATTGACATTTTTTTCGTTCAATTCTAGTGATAATCAAATGATATCACAAAAATTTTCAAATCCCCTTGTTATACAACCTATGCCGGGGATTGGCGATATGGTCTGGTTCCTTCCTCATGTTAGGGCCATTGCCGATCATTTTTCTATTCAAAAACAAGTTTCCGTTTTAGCAAGACCCAGTACGCACGCATCGACGTTACTTTCAAAGGAACCCTCTATTAAAGAAATAATTCCTTTGTATAGAAGGCAGCTCAATCGACAGGGATTAGAGCGCGAGTCTAATCATGAAAAACCCTACCAACATGACGGTCTTTGTGGTCTTTTGCAGTTGGCAAAAGACTTAAGACATCATCATTTTGATGCTGTATGGATTTTAGATCGTCATGCTTTCTATGTGTACGGGGCGCTTCTTGCTGGCATCCCCCATCGTTTCGGATTAGGGTTTGGTCTGGAAAAGATTTTTTTGAAGTTTCCGACACTTCCAAAAGAGTTTCACAAAAGGCATGCGCGTGATCGAGCCACAGAGTTTTTAAAGAGTTTTAATATTGAGAGTAATCTTTATGAATATCCCTTAGCTATAGACGATGCCATTATGGGGAAAATGCGATCTCTTTTTCCAAAGAATGGCTCTTGGGCTTGTATCGGTATTGGGGCGAGTGAAAAAGAAAAAAAGTGGTCTATTGCCCATTTTGCGACCCTTGTTGAATTTCTATGTTCAAAGGGCATAGCGTGTCTAATCTGTGGAGGGCCTTCAGAAAAGCAGGAGGCTGAAGCAATAAAAGGCAGGGTTCCTCATCAGTATCAAGCTTCTATTCATTGTGTGACCAATCTAAGTGTTATGGAAACAGGCGCCCTGATTACAGAAAGCGATTTTTATATTGGAAATGATACATTTCTTTATAATCTTGCGGCCTTACAAAATAAACCATCGCTTGCAATTCAAGGGATTGTTCCAACGCACACCTATCTTAAAACGATGCAGGCTGTTGGGAATAAAAAAGATATTAATGAGGTGCTGCCCAGCGAAGTTATAGATATTTTGACGCATTCTTCCCTATTCCCAATGTGTTAGAATTGGTATTGGCTTGTCTCCTCTTGAAAAGTCTGATAGAAATGCCTAAATTTCTTAGATAAGTAAGAGTTACTGGATGAATTGGCTAACAGAGTACGTACGACCGAAGCTCAACAAGTTTTTGAAAGGGGATTCCCCCATTCCTGAAAACCTATGGCAGCGGTGCCCTGGGTGTGGTGAGATGTTGTTTCATCGGGATTTAGGTGAAAATCTTTACGTTTGTCATCATTGCAACCATCATTTGCGTATTAGTGCACAGCAACGCCTCGAGATGCTTTTTGACAATGCTCATTTTGAGCTTATTGATTTACCAGAGGTCTTAGAAGATCCTTTGAAATTTAAAGACTCAAAAAAATACAGTGACCGCTTAAAGACCTACCGAGAAAAAACCAATAATCAAGATGCTTTGCTTGTGGGTGAGGGTAAGATCAAAGGGCACCTTGCGGTAGTCGCTGCTTTTGACTTTACGTTTATGGGTGGGTCTATGGGCCTGTTTGTTGGCGAAGGCCTTGTAACAGCAGCACAGCGGGCCGTGAATAAAAAAGTTCCATTAATTGTAATTCCTGCCTCAGGTGGGGCGCGGATGCAAGAGGGGATCTTATCCTTAATGCAAATGCCAAGAACGACCGTTGCTGTTCAAATGCTACGACAAAAAAAGCTTCCCTACATTGTCCTCCTGACAGATCCTACAACTGGGGGTGTTTCTGCGTCTTTTGCCATGTTGGGGGATATTACTATTGCTGAACCAAAGGCGACGATTGGTTTTGCAGGGGCGCGCGTTATAGAAGAAACGATTAGGGAAAAACTTCCTGAAGGATTTCAAACGTCTGAATATCTTTTGGATCATGGCATGGTCGACTGTATCGTGAACCGAAAGGATCTTCCAAAAACCATTGGAACCCTTATTTCTATGATCAACGCTTAGTTTTCTTTAGGAAAAGTGATAGGATAAAGACAGCATTAACGTGCTATGGAAGGGTTTTTTATCTGCGTTGGTTTTAAGATGACTGAATCCTAAGGTGCGTCCATGTAGAAATTCTGACCTAATGGAAACATCTTCGTCAATAAAAGCATCAACCCCAAGACCTAAAAACATCATCTGAGCGCCGAAAGAGGATTTTTTTCCCGATAAGCGCAAACGATAAGAATGATATCCAGCCCCAATCCTTATAAATGGCAGAAAATAACTGCGAATAACTTTCCCCATCCTAAAAGATCCCTCTATCATCCAGGATTTTTCTAATTTGGAGGGCCCTTTTTTCTTAGAAAAAGAATCATAGCCAAGGGTTCCCTCAATGCCATAATAAGACTGGCCTTTAAGCCATCCATAACCCCCAAGAAGCTGTGGAACAAAAGACATACCCTTATAAGATTGCCCATTAAGATCAGCCCGATTATATCGGTAGCCTCCCCCAATTCCTATAAAAGAATGGCCAAATTCCTTCTTGCCATAAGCAGGAAGACAACATACTAAGAGAAAAGATAATAAAATGCGCTTCATAAGATATTTGTTTTTCTTTGAAGCATATCATACCCATTTTCATTTTTAAATGATCCAAACAAAGTTTTTTCAACAAAACATATCGATTTTGGATTATTTTCAAAATTTTTCAACTAATTATAGGTAGAAAATCACATTAAATTAATATCTAATTTTGGTGTTGTTAACCTGTAGAAAAAGAAAGGAGGGTACTATGACATACATCAATAGCTTTGCGTCATTCGCAGTTTTGCTTAGTGTTACATTTGGCGCTGGCATTCCTTAATCCATAACTAAGAATTTTGTTCTCGTTGTCCCCCTCTTAATTCCCAGAGTTAAGAGGGGGTTTTTCTGTTTCCTTATCTTGAAAAAGCCAGTAAC
>VGCX01000130.1 GCA_016869935.1 Alphaproteobacteria bacterium | reverse complement strand
GGAAGGGGCACAGCAGCCTTAAATGTAAATGGCAATGGAATAATGCACCACATAAACGAGTGGTGTAGGTCAAAAATGGCAGACTAAAAGTGCACCACTTTTAAATCAACATAAAGTACTCTCTTTTTGTAATAAAAGAGAGGGTAGAAAGGATGTACAAAGTGGATATATATGCGCGTGTTAGGGTAGCCTGTTTAGTACTTGGGAAGAGCCAAAGGCAGGCAGCTAAGGAGTTTGGATTGAATCGGCGGACCATTGGGAAGATGTTAGAAACATCAATTCCTAAAGGATACCAAAGGGGAAAGCCCATTTTCAAACCAAAGTTGTTGGATCATATAGATTTTATTGATGAAATTTTAGAAGCTGACCGATCAGCACCTGTAAAGCAAAGGCATACAGCACAGCGGATTTATGACAGATTAAAAGAAGAGCGTGAATATTCAGGGGGCTATACGACGGTTAGGGTTTATGTAGCAAAAGCACGGCTGAGGAAAAAAGAAATGTTTATCCCGCTGGTTCATGAACCTGGATGGGCACAAGTTGATTTTGGAGAAGCCGTAGTTGTTATAAATGGTCTTAAGAAGAAGCTTCATCTTTTTGTTATGGACCTTCCTTACAGTGATGGAATTTTTATTAAAGCCTATGAACAAGAAATCACAGAAGCTTTTTTAGACGGCCATATCAGTGCTTTTGAGTTCTTTGGGGGCGTTCCAAGCAAAATACTTTACGATAACTTAAGGATCGCCGTTGCAAAGATTTTAGGAACTGGGGAACGAAAGAGAACACAAGCTTTTTCAGAGCTTCAATCCCATTATCTTTTTAGAGATGAGTTTGCCCGTATTGGGAAGGGGAATGATAAAGGGAATGTAGAAAATCTTGTGGGGTATGCGCGACGGAACTTTATGGTTCCTGTCCCTCACTATGAAAGTGTTGAAGCCTTTAATGAGTATTTAAGAGGCTGTTGTGTTAAAAGACAAGCAGTGACCCTCCATGGGCATAAAGAGACAATAGGAGAAAGAGTACTTACCGATCAAAAAGCCTTTCTTCCCTTACCGGAGGGGACATATGACCCTTGTACGTTAAGCAGTGGAACCGTTAGTTGTCAGTCTTTGGTCCGGTATAAAGGAAATGATTATTCTGTTCCCGTACGCTATGGATACCAATCAGTTTTTATCAAAGGGTTTATCGATAAAATACAGATTGTCCATAAAAAAGATATTATTGCGGAACATAAGAGGTCTTATGAGAAGGGGGAAAGTATCTATGATCCGCTTCACTATCTACCTCTCATTGAGAGGAAACCAAGGGCTTTAGACCAAGCGGCTCCTTTAAAAGGATGGAGACTCCCTGACGTTTTTGAAAAGCTCCGACAATGCTTAGAAGAAAGGGATGGAAAAGCAGGGAAGAAGGAATACATTCAAGTGTTAAGGCTTATGGAAACTTATCGGATTGATGAAGTGACGCAAGGAATAAAGGGGGCTCTGCAATGTGGTGCTATTTCTCTTGACTCTATTCGTCATTTTATCCTCTACCAGAAAGATAAAGACACCAAGGTTCTAGACCTATCGAAATACCCATGCGTTCCAAGCGTCACCGTCTCAACGACGCGCTTAAAAGACTATGATACTTTAAGGGGGATGGCAATATGATGTTGGACTATTATCTTAAATCATTAAAACTCCCAACCTTTTTAAAAGACCATAAGGCTCTGGCTGAAGAGTTTCAGACAAAGAATGAAAGCTATGAGCGGTATTTATTGACGCTCAGTGAGAGGGAAGTGATAAAGCGACAGAATAGAGCCACAGAGCAAAGAATTAAAAAAGCTCAGTTTCCGATGATTAAGACACTGGATACCTTCCAGTTTGATCGACTCCCTTCCTTGAACAAACAAGTCGTTCTAGAGCTTTTTAATGGGGACTATATAGATAAACAAAAAAATGTGATTGCTCTAGGGAATTCTGGGACAGGGAAAACCCATTTAGCCGTTGCGCTTGGTTATGTTGCTTGCCAACAGGGGAAGAGTGTCTTCTTTGTTCAGGCAGGACATTTAGTGCATCGATTATTAGAGGCTCAAGAAGAAAGGGAGCTTTTAAGGCTTAAGAAAAAGCTTTTAGAGTATCAGGTATTGATTATCGATGAGTTAGGGTTTGTGCCCTTCTCTAAGGCAGGAGCGGAGCTTCTGTTTGAGATTGTGTCTAGTCGTTATGAAAAAGGATCTTTAATCATTACAAGCAATTTACCCTTTGAGGAATGGACAGAGATCTTTGGAACAGAGCGAATGACTGGGGCACTTGTTGATCGCGTGACGCATCATGCTCACATTTTAGAGATGAATGGGGAAAGCTACCGGCTACAGCAAGCGAAACAAAAAGGGGAGCAGCAAACAAAAGAATGAGGGAGGTCTCTTTTTAATGGACCAAAAATTAATAAATCAGAGAGGGGTAATTTATTTACATCAAAGATTCTGAAGAAGCTCTATGTTGCTTGGGAGGGAAAACCACACACCCTCCCTTGATAGCAAGCTGTCGTCTTGGCACTACACTCCTAAAAATCGTTCACGACTTTACGCAATAATACTCTTAAGGTCAGAGCTATAGGGTCTTTCGTTTTTTAAAGAGCGTTCACGGTGGTCTACTTTTGCATGCAATTTTTATGAATCGTCTTTTTCTCTTTCCACAGATAGCCCTTCTTGTAGACTATAGAAATCATCATCCGTTCAAAAGTTATCCCCATTATCCACAAAAAAGAAGAAAAGAAAAAAAAGTACCAAAAAAAAGAAAGAGAAGAAAAAACTACAACAAAAAGATATAAAAAAAAGAAATTAAAAAAAGGGAGTATTAGCCCCTTACCTGGTGCACTTTTGCTCTGCCATCTGGTGCACTTTTAATTTGCCCTTGACAGTAGAGTTATTCTTAATTCTTTCATATTAGTAAAGATTGATCCTTTAAGAGTATCAGCATAAGGGCGACCCAATTGTGGTCCTCTAATCTCAAGAACGGATGCCAAAGAATAGACCGCATTTTGTACAGAATCTTTTTCTGCTTTGAGTTCCCTCATATACTCTTCGTGATATTGA
>VGCX01000129.1 GCA_016869935.1 Alphaproteobacteria bacterium | reverse complement strand
TTATGTGCCCTTCTAACTACGCTAAAGCTTCGTTAGACAGGTCGGGCATCCGTGGCAAGCCACCTGAAGGCCGTTAGGGCTAGGAGTGCCGCCCGAAGCTTTAGCGTAGGGAGACGCCGCCCCTAGGTTTTCTATGCCATTCAAATCATTGCGGTTGAAAACTTTATCCAATCCACCATCGAGGTAATCGATAGGGAAAATAAAGCGCTCGTTCCTCAAAAAGAGAGCGCTCGTCTTTTAAAAGTTGATCCACAAGGTGCTTATCAATCATTTTTTTACGCACTTTCAAAGAGAAAGACGTCGAGGGAAGGGGTTTGCTTGTTCTTCTAAGCTTCCTCGGTTTTTATAAAGCCTTTGCACAAGAGACAAGATCTGATGTCGAAGGGTTGGGGGAATAGTATCCCCCTCTGCTCCGTAGCCGACGGTTAGGCGAATTTCTGCCGAGTGTCCCTCTAAAACTTTTATCATAAGGCGTGTTGGCCAATGGGTTTCTAGCACCTTCCATCGATGCGGATCCAGCTGCTTTTGTTCCCCATCATCCCGTTGAATGATTACTCGATCAATGGATTGAATAGGGGCAAGAGCGAGAGATGCAAAAGGATAGTGATAATACAGTCGATGAATATACCGGCGAAGGCCTTGTGGTTTGGGATATACAAGAGGTACGGTCATTTCTAATTGCCGAGTGAGTGCGTAGTGGCCATGACGTTCGCCCACAAGATCTTCCGCTGTTTTGATTAAATGCGTCAAAAGTCGATCTTCATTGGAGTGGGTAATTTTTAAGTAGGCCTTTACTTCCGATAAAGAAAGGGCAAGACCTACAGGAAACTGACGAACAATTTTCATAATCTTATGCCCCTATTTCTTCAGGATGCCTTGAAAAGTTTAGGATTTTTAAGGCATCAAAATTCACCACATCGCCCCCCACACGTTTATGAATATAAAACTCCACATAAGGTTTATGGCTATAAGGATCCCGAAGAATCTGGAAATTTTGGCGATCAATGATTTGATAGGCTTCTTTAAAGTTCCCAAAAATTATGGATTTGCTCGCGGCACCAAGCTGAAGAGAGGGCATTTCGTCCATTAAAATGACTGGATACCCAAAAAGTTTCATGCGGAAAGGGGCATCGTGTACATGTTCATAAAGAGATCGTCCCTCAATATTGTGAAGAAAACGAATGCGTGCCAGAGTTGATGGTGCCATCAACCAAACGGCGTCGTTTAAATATTGCGTCGGAAGGCTATGAAGCAGTTCAAGAAGGCTATCGGATCGATTGTCAACAAACCCCCCATCTAGACCTGTTTGAACCTCTTGAAAAGTTCCCCATTCTCTTTCAGACTCTAAACTTGTGTGGTAACTGAGAATCCCTTTGGGTTCGTGATTACCATTGCCTGAAAGAAAGCTTTTTGTTTCCATCCGGCGCATGGTGCGCGCAACTTTTTCAATCAACCAACTTTCGATATCAATATGGGCATCTTCTAAAAGCTTCTGGGTGGCGGAAGGTTTTGCGTACAGTTCATGGGTCATAATTCGGGTTCTAATGAAAGCAGACGTATCTGTTTCAGCACGGTCTGCAGCTTCTTCAACCCAACGTGCATCAGGTAACTTCACATCAACAATCAAATCCACAAAACTAGACGAAATAGACATGGATCGCGCCAAGGAACGAAAGGATCCTGAGGCTTCTAGATCTGATTGAAGCCTGCTTTGAAGGTAGGTTGGAAGGGTAAAACTTCCAGGAGCTTCTCCTGCTTGTAGAGATTTGGTTGATAGAGAGGAATGTCCCCTTAGGAACGCTTGGAATGTTTTTGATTCTAGTTTTGTATTATCGGGTGCTGGAAGAGCAGGGGGTGTTGATGCTCCATCAAAAGGTTTTGGAAGTGATTTTTTTTCATCCTCTAATTGTTCGAGACGTTGATGATAAGTTGTCTTAAAGTCCTCAAACGTTGACTTTAAGGACGTTAAAGTTTCTTGAAGATTTTGGTAGGTATGATGAATCGGTTGTGTAGTCATGGGAAATCCTTTCTTTGAAAAAACCGCATAGAAAAAGCCGCAATTCGGAAGAATTGCGGCTTATAAGACAAATAAAGCTAGGGCAACATTTTTATAAAGAAGTAAATGCTAAAATCCCCGCCAAGATAAAATTATAATGCATCAGTTTTTTCCAATTGCAAGGGATTTTTACTGTGTTTTGTTAAAAAAATTAACGGGATCTTTTATTTTGGAGAAAAATTTTTATTTTCATCCAAAATAGAACCTTTTTGGGGAATATCAGAGAGATTCCTTGAGCAACAATCCTATCTTTCTTTGGAGTCCGTGATAGCCTTTTAGGGAAAATAAAAAGGTTCATCATGGAAATGACAAAAACATACCAAGACTACATAACGTTTTTAAAGAAAGAAGTGGTTCAGTGCCGAATGAAAGCGGTACTTTCAGTGAACAAGGAATTGATTTTGCTCTATTGGAAGATCGGTAAAAAGATTCTTGAAATGCAGGAAAAGGAAGGATGGGGAGCTAAAATCGTTCAACAAATTTCCAAAGATCTCAAATCAGCGTTTCCAGATATGACGGGACTCAGCGAGAGGAATCTTGTTTATATGCAGACCTTTGCTAAAGCTTACCCTGATTTTGAATTTACGCAGGAGGTGCCTGCGCAAATTACGTGGTATCACAATCAAACGATTCTTGACAAAGTTAAAAATCAAAGAGAACGCCTATGGTATATCAATAAAACCATTGAAAATGGGTGGTCTAGGAATGTGTTGGCCGTGCAGATTGAGTCAAAGCTTTATGAACGACAGGGAAATAACACAAAGAAGCTTTCTAATTTTAAAGAAACACTTCCACCTTCTCAATCAGATTTAGCCCAAAGCCTGATGAAAGATCCTTATAACTTTGAGTTTTTGGGAATGGCTGAAGAAGTTGATGAAAAGGAAATAGAAAAGAACCTAGAACAACAAGTTAGCAAACTATTGCTAGAAATGAGAACAGGTTTTGCGTATATAGGGCGGCAATATCCAATTCAGGTAGGAGGTCAGGATTTCTGGATTGATATGCTGTTTTATAATGTGAAGCTTCGGGCTTATGTTGCGGTTGAGCTTAAGGCAAAACCGTTTAAACCATCTG
>VGCX01000128.1 GCA_016869935.1 Alphaproteobacteria bacterium | reverse complement strand
GACACGGATTATCATCTATTTCTAAAATCTGTTGGATCTTAGAAAAGTATGGGATAAGAATCCCCAAAAATCGATTCACCTCCCCTTATATTCTTTCTGTTGCAAAACGCCCCCCATGCACCTAGCCCTCATTATCTCTTCCCTTAACCCTGGAGGGGCAGAAAGAGTTATCTCAAACCTTGCGAATTATTGGGCTGAAAAAGGGCACAAGGTTTCGCTCATTACTTTTGCCCCTCCAACCGCAAAACCATTCTATCCCCTTAACCCCAACATCCATCTTGTTCAGCTGAATCAATCACAGACTGAACCCTCCCCCTTCAAGCGCCTTAAAAATAGTCTCAAGCGTATTTGGTGCTTGAGAAAAACAATCAAAGACCTATGCCCTGATCGGATTCTATCCTTTGTGGAGATGACAAATATCACAACGCTTCTTGCAACATGGAGCTTAAAGATTCCAGTTGTCATTGGAGAGCGGACCCATCCTGGCCACTATAAAATCCCAAAGCTTTACCAAAAATTACGAAAGTTATCCTATCCATGGGCAAAAAAAGTTGTAACACAGACTCAATCAGCGGCTGAGTATTTTCAGAATCTACCTACCCTTACTGTCATTCCTAATTTTATTTCAAAGCCAACCAAAACAAAATCTACGGTAGACAAGGTTGAAAAAATTATATCTGTTGGGCGTCTCTGCCCTTTTAAGGGGTTTGACACCCTGCTCTACTCCCTCCCCATTCTTCTCAACCATCACCCTCACCTCACCCTCACCATTTATGGTGAAGGTGCAGAAAGGGGAAATCTAGAGGCTCTGATACAATCCCTAAACCTAGAAGGCAAAGTGTTTCTTCCTGGCGATGTACAAAATATTCAAGAAAAACTATTAGAAGCAGATCTCTTTATTTTCCCCTCCCGCTTTGAAGGGTTTCCCAATGCCCTATGCGAAGCGCTTGCAACCGGTCTTCCGACCATTGCGTCCAATTGTTCCGGCAATGTTGATGTTGTTCAAGATGGCGTGAATGGACGATTATTTTCGGTTGGGAATGTTGATCAGCTTACGACTACCTCCCTTGAACTGATCCATGACCTGCCCCAGCGACAACTGTTGTCTAAAAATGCGAAAAAACTTCCCCAAACTTTTTCTCCAGAGCGTATCTATAAATTATGGGATACCGTTATGGAAATTGATTCAAAATAATCCAAAGACGTGTAAAATAGTTTAAGGAGTACATACCTATGTGGATTGGTGAAACGAATATAGAATCATTACTAAAAGCTTTTGCTAAGTTTGAGCGTTTTCGTTTGAATACAGCAACAGAACAAGATCGCGCAGGCGTTATTCAAGCTTTTGAATACTGCTTTGAATTGTCCTGGAAAATGATGAAACGGCTTTTGGAAGAGCGAGGTCAAATCGCCAATTCCCCCCGTGAAACATTTAGGATGGCAGCGCTTGAAGGATTCATTCAAGATCCAGAGCTATGGTTTGATTTTTTAAGAAAAAGAAATCTAACAACGGATACTTATCAAGAGACTGAGGCTGAAAAGGTTATTGAAATTTGTCCCTCTTTTTCTAATGAAGTTAAGAATTTTCTAAAAGCTATTGGGGTTTCGTGATGATCAATATTCAACCCCGTCATCTTGAGATCATTCAGTCAATTTTGTCCAAATATCCCTATAAATTTTATTTGTTTGGATCAAGGACAACGCTAAAGGTAAAAAAATTCTCAGACGTGGATTTGTTCTACAAAGAAAAAATTCCTGATACCGTCCTTGTAAAAATAATCGAAGACTTTGAAGAATCGGATCTTCCTTATAAAGTCGATCTTGTTGATTATAGCGCCTGTGATGAAACGTTTAAAAAAGCAATCAATCAACATCAGGTTTTGCTTTCAAGTCCCCTATCTCTTTAAAATTTTCTGCGTAGCCTATTTTAAAGCGCATGGTATCTCCTAAATAAATAACTTTACTTTCACATAAGTTTCCAGACAAATTAGAACTCAAATACTTTAATCCCTTAAAAAAAATAGGATTAAATGTTTTGGAGGCTTTAATTTCACACCCGACCCACCCTTCTGATGTTTGATATAAAAGATCAACTTCATGTCCTGAACTATCTCTGTAAAAATAAAATGTATAGTCCTTTCCTGTATTAATAGCTTGCTTCAGTTGGTCTGCAACAATCATCGTTTCAAAAATAGATCCCCTGAGTGGATGCTGGGCTAATTGCTGGGAAGTATGAATATCCAAAAGAAAACAACAAAGCCCTGTGTCAATAAAATAAAGTTTTGGACTTTTAGTTAAACGTTTCCCAGTATTTTCAAAATAAGGGGGCAAAATACGAATAATAAAAGAAGCTTCCAAAATACTAAGCCAATGCTTAACTGTATGAGACGAAACACCCACCTCTGTAGAAAGGGTATTCATATTGATGAGCTGCCCTGTACGTCCTGCACATAGTTTTAAAAACAGATGAAATTGTCTTAAGTCTTTAATCGCTGCTATTTGACGAACATCTCTTTGAACATAAGTTTCAAGATAATCACGATAAAACTTAGTTGCTGGAATTCCCGCTTTAAAAATACGCGGATAAAATCCTTTGTAGGCAATTTCTTCCATTGTATTTTCTAGTAGATCCGAACGCTTAAGTTCCATCATAGACAAAGGTAAAAGTGTCAAAAGACCCGTTCTTCCAGCCAAAGACTGTGTCATCGCTGCAATTAAAGAAGGTTGATGACTGCCTGTCAAAATAAACAACCCTGTTTCTGAGCGACTATCGATAATTTGTTGGATATAAGAAAGAAGCTCTGGACAGTGTTGAATTTCATCCAAAATAGCCCCCTCAGGATATTGATCAAAAAAACTTCTAGGATCAAAAAGGGCTGCTGCTCGAATATCTGGTGCTTCTAAATTGACATAGGGTTTTTCTGGAAAAGCTAGACGTGTTAAAGTAGTTTTTCCTGATTGGCGAGGCCCCAAAACTGTTACAACAGGATAATATCCCGATAAAGTTTTAAGTTCTTCTTCTAGATCTCTCTTTAAATTTCCATGTATTTTTGAAGTCATACTTCAATATTGCATGAAAAATTTCTTTTAAACAACTCTAATTTTTAGTGTTGTCGCCCGGAGAAATTTCATAAGAATTTCTTGGAAGGAAATAATAAGAGGAATTCTTTAGCAGCCCCCCCGAACCCCGGATCAAGTCCGGGGAAGGCATTTGTACTT
>VGCX01000127.1 GCA_016869935.1 Alphaproteobacteria bacterium | reverse complement strand
ACGCCTTCGAGAAAGAAAATCTGTTAAACAAAATCAATAGACATTTAAAATTTAAATCGGTAGTGTTTGTATCCATAAGACAGAAAACTTTTTAGGAAAAGGGAGTTTTTATCAATGGATCATATGGTACTGCAATCATTTTTTGGAATAGCAACTTTCTTTGCTTTTTGTTGGTTGTTAAGCGAAGATCGACGCAATGTACAACCAGGGCCGGTTTTATTTGGACTCGTTGCCCAATTTGGGGTGGCGGCTCTTATCATGCACGTTGAATTTGTCCGTCGAATTTTTATGATTCTAAGCGATGGGATTCTTGCCATTAAGGATGCAACTCTACAAGGAACCAGCTTTGTGTTTGGGTTTATTGGGGGAGGGGCTGCACCCTTTGATGTCAAAGGAAATACCTTTGTTTTTGCTTTCCAAGTTCTGCCAATGATTATGGTGGTTAGCGCCCTTGCCATGTTGCTGTTTTACTGGCGCATTTTGCCTGCTTTTGTAAAAGCTGTCTCTTTTTTAATGCGAAAAACCCTTGGGATTGGTGGTGCTCTTGGGGTTTGCAGCGCAGCGCAGATCTTTTTAGGGCAAACAGAAGCTCCTCTTTTGGTGCGCCCTTATTTGAAAGATATGTCTAGAAGTGAAATATTTTCCATTATGTGCATAGGTTTTGCGACAACATCTGCGACCATTATGGGTCTTTATGCGCTGGTGTTAGAAAATACAATTCCTCAATCAATGGTTCATATTCTAACGGCTTCGATTATCAGCGTCCCTGCCGCCCTTAGTTTGTCCCGTATTGTGGTCCCCCCTGCAAAACAAACGGCGGGTGATCTCGTTATGCCTTATGAATTTACAGGGGCGACCGATGCGATTGCGCGCGGTACTGGAGATGGCATGCGCTTGTTTATGAATGTCCTTGCGATGTTGGTCGTGTTTGTGGCCTTGGTGGCGTTGGTTAATAAAATTTTAGGCCTTTTCCCCAATGTGATGGGGGAACCTTTGACACTTCAGGGGATTTTGGGAATGCTAATGGCGCCTGTTACTTGGCTTATGGGGATTCCTTGGGAAGAGGCTAAAAATGCAGGATCACTTCTTGGGATTAAAACAATTCTAAATGAATTCTATGCCTTTACAGAACTTGCAAAAATGGATGATGGTCATCTTTCCACCCATAGCCGCGTTATTATGACCTATGCCCTCTGTGGATTTGCAAATGTCAGTAGCATTGGAATCATGATTGGTGGACTTGGGGGGCTTGTTCCTGAAAAACGATCGGATATTATTAGTTTAAGCGTTAAAGCCCTTATTGTGGGAACGTTGTCTTCCTGTCTTAGTGGCACTGTGGTTGGCCTTTTGTTTTTGTTTTCAAACAACTAAGGATTAATGGGGTTTAAACTTACATCCACTTTTTCGCCTGCAGGGGATCAACCTTTTGCGATTGAATCCCTTATTCGGTCTATTAACGAAGGAGATCGAGACCAGGTCCTGTTGGGTGTAACGGGGTCTGGTAAAACTTTCTCCGTTGCTCATGTGATTCAGCAGGTTTCCAGACCCACGCTTATTCTCGCGCCAAATAAAACCTTAGCGGCCCAGTTATATGGAGAAATGAAGGATTTTTTTCCAGAAAATGCCGTTGAGTATTTCGTATCCTATTACGATTATTATCAACCAGAAGCCTATGTTCCAAGGCGCGATCTGTATATCGAAAAAGAAGCAAGCATTAACGAACAAATTGATCGATTGCGACATTCTGCAACACGATCCTTACTAGAACGCCGGGATGTTATTATTGTTGCGAGTGTTTCCTGTATTTATGGTATTGGGGACGTTGAAACCTATAGTCAAATGCGTATTCCTCTAAAAGTAGGGGATAAGAAAGACCGAGAAACCTTTTTACGCGAACTTGTATCTTTGCAATATCACCGAAACGATATGGCCTTTCAACGCGGTACCTTTCGGGTTAGAGGCGACAGCGTTGAAATTTTTCCTGCCCACATGGATGATCGGGCCTGGCGCTTATCCTTTTTTGATGACCTACTGGAAAGCATGGTTGAAATTGATGCCTTAACGGGCGAGAAAAAGGGATCGCTCGAATCCGTAATGATTTATGCCAACAGCCATTATGTAACACCACGGCCAACCCTTCTGCAGGCATTAGAACAAATTAAGAACGATTTAAAAATTCGCATTCATGAATTTGAATCCCAGGGCAAACTGATTGAAGCCCAACGCATACGAGAACGCGTTAGCTTTGATATTGAAATGATGGAAGCAACGGGGATGTGTGCCGGTATTGAAAATTATTCAAGATATTTAAGCGGGAGAAATGCCGGAGAACCGCCTCCAACGCTTTTTGAATACCTTCCAAAAGACGGTCTTTTGTTGGTCGACGAAAGCCACATCACCATCCCACAGTTGCACGGCATGTATCGAGGAGACAGAGCCCGTAAGGAAAATCTATCTGAATACGGCTTTCGCTTGCCTGCCTGTAAAGATAATCGCCCCCTTATGTTTGAGGAATGGGATCAGATTAGGCCCCAGAGCATTTTTATTTCCGCAACCCCTGGTCCTTGGGAATTGGAACGCACAGAAGGCGTATTTGTAGAGCAAGTCATTCGTCCAACAGGCCTTTTAGACCCTGTGTGCGATATCCGGCCCACCGAAGGGCAGGTAGATGATTTGATAGGGGAATGTTTATCGGCCTCTAAACGGAACGAACGGGTGCTCGTGACAACGCTTACAAAAAAAATGGCGGAAGCTTTAACGACCTATCTAACAGAAGCTGGTCTTAAAGTGCGCTACATTCACTCAGATGTTGAAACCTTGGAACGGATTGAAATTATCCAAGATCTGAGGGCAGGGGTCTTTGATGTGTTGGTGGGGATTAACTTGCTGCGCGAAGGGCTTGATATCCCTGAATGTTCCCGTGTTATGATTCTGGACGCTGATAAGGAGGGATTTTTACGGTCGAAAACATCCTTGATCCAAACCGTTGGGCGGGCTGCACGGCATCTAAATGGCAAAGCGATTCTTTATGCGGATGTGATAACCCGTTCTATGCAAGAAGCCTTGGACGAAACCAACCGTCGGCGTCTCCGGCAAGAAGTTTATAACAAAGAACACGGTATCACCCCCCAAAGCATTCAGAAAAACCTAAAAACAATTTTAGAGAGCGTTTATGAGAAGGATCACGTAACACTAGGCTCGGCTGTGGTTCAAGGGGATCCAAAAACCC
>VGCX01000126.1 GCA_016869935.1 Alphaproteobacteria bacterium | reverse complement strand
CAATGCACTTGCAAGAGGGGAAGGTATTCCTGCTGCCATTGGAGTTGAGACACCGGAACAAAGGAAAACAAGACTAGCCGCCGAATCTAAGGTGAAGGCTGTTGCCGTCATTGATGTAGAAGCAGTAAATGTAGGGGATGTGCATGAATTACGCCTTGGGTACGTTAGTAATCCGGATGGATATCCAGCTATTCTACCTGCAATCCGACGCCTTATTGTCACAACAACCAGTGAGGGACCATTAAAGATTGGGGATTTCTTTCTCGATGATTGCAGTGGATTAACCTCCCTTGATTTGAGTCCTTTAGGGAATGTCAAAACGATTGAGAGTGGCTTTCTCTCTTATTGCAGTGGATTAACCTCCCTTGATTTGAGCCCCTTAAGAAATGTCACAACGATTGGGACTAGCTTTCTCCTTTATTGCAGTGAATTAACCTCCCTTGATTTGAGTCCTTTAGGGAATGTCAAAAAGATTGGGAGTGGCTTTCTCTCTTATTGCATTGGCTTAACCTCCCTTGATTTGAGAGGGCTTCAGAATGTCACAAGGATTAGGCATGACTTTCTCGCGGCTTGCCGTGGCTTAACCTCCCTTGATTTGAGCCCCTTAAGAAATGTCACAACGATTGGGAATAACTTTCTCTATGGTTGCAGTAGATTAACCTCCCTTGATTTGATTCCTTTAGGGAATGTCACAACGATTGGGAGTAGCTTTCTCGATTATTGCACTGTCCTTACGACTATAAAAGGGTTCGGTCATTGGGAAAAGATTACCAGTATTGGAAATAAGTTTCTTACTAATACTGACAGGGTTTCTATAGCCCCAGACTTTGATGGTGCCCCTGTGCCAAACTTAGGGACATTAAGACTGGGGGGTGAAGCCGCTGTCGCTGAGATTAAGCGCATCGTCGCTGCGGTTCAAGCTGTCCAAGGATCTCATGCCTCTACAGGAAGAGCTGGCGCCCCAGAAGGATCTAGTGGAAAATAGTATTTCATCGAGTTGGGATATCCCTTACACCCTAATCTATCCCCCCTCCAAAACTTTTGTGAGGGGGGTGAGGGGAGAAAAAGATACTGGGGTCTCTCTGACGAAGTCAGTAACGATTATTCACCTTAAGTAAACATACGCAAGATTTCAGAAAGATGGTTCATCTTTTTTTTTATGGATAGGGGTTATAGGTGACCCTCAACAGATTGGTTTCTAATACAGAGGATAGGAGAGCCGAATTGAGACTGGCACAGCTCAACCTTTTATATGGATGAATGACTTTTGGCAGTAAAGAACTTTAAAGAGAAAACCTTCCATCCCCCAATTCCCCATATCACACCTAAGATAAACCATGTTAGCGCATAAAAAAGGTGGTTATTAGGAAGGCTTGGGACTATGGGGAGGGCTGTGATATTTTCTGTAAATAAACTTGGATCTAGTGCTTGGACGTAAAAAGGAATCGTAGTTTCATTGCCCATTTTTTCATGGTCAGCATATCCCCATTCGTTTTTTTCAATACGGTGAGGGGGAGAAAACCAAAACTTTTTAAAGGGCTGAGTCATTCCATGAAGTGTAAAAAGCTTATGGGGAATAACCAGGGCATTTTTATTTTGATTCCAGCCCAAGTTGACTAAAATTTTTTGACCGTCTTTGGTTAAAAAACGACCAAAGGTATGATATCCAGCTTTCCCATTCAAAGGTTTTCCAATAACGTAAAAGGTAGAGCCATCAAAGGATCCTTCCAACACAACAGGTCGCAAAAAGTTATCAAAAATATCAAGGGCTTCTTGCAACGTCAGGGGGGGTAAAAATTGACTCTGGTGGAGTTTTGAAATTAAGTTATTTTTCCACTCCAATCGATAAAGCTGCCATACACCAAGACTGTTTAAAAGAATCAATCCTACGAAATATAATGCAATCCCTTTACGGTTCAATTATCCTCCCCACCAGTAAAGAAAGGCAAAAACCAAAAGCCATACGGCATCAACAAAGTGCCAGTACCATGTGGCAGCTTGGAAACCCAAAGAATTTGTAGGGGAAAAATGTCCTTTTTTCATTCGGAGCAGGCAAACCGTTAGAAATCCTATGCCAATAATAACATGAGCCCCATGAAAACCAGTTAGCATATAAAAGTGGGATGCATAAATTCCATCCTTAAAGGAAAATGGAGCGGTCCAAAATTCGTAGGCTTGAATCAGGGTAAAAAGAAATCCTAAAACAATGGTCACCAAAAGACCGTGTTCAGCCTCTCTTTGTTGATGATTCATAAGCGAGGTATAAGACCAAGTAAGACTGGTTCCCGATAGTAAAAGGATAAGGGTATTAAGGTAAGGGATTTTAAAAGGCTCAATGGGGTGAATGGTTTTTGGGGGCCAAACATGACCGATTGATTCTGTTGGAAACAGGCTTGCATCAAAAAAGCCCCAGAAAAGACCGGCAAACAACATTGCTTCCGTTACAATAAAAAGAATCATCCCGTAGCATAGACCCCGATCAACGGCTTTGGTGTGTTTCTTTTGGTATGTTCCCTCGTCAATAACATCTCCAAACCATCCCGTAATAGCATAGATTAAAAGCCCGAGACCTAAGATCAATGTCCAAATTCCGTACTCATGAACAAAGAGCGCCGCCCCAATTGCCACAATAAGGGCGCCTAAGGAAGTGACAAGGGGCCAAGGGCTTGGGTCGACCAAATGATAAGGGTGATTAACGTTGTCCATATCTCTAGTTATACGAAAAACCAAAGAACCTTGCAATAAGGAGGGTAGGTGAACAGTGATTCTCGCTGATGTCTCAAATCTACTATTAGAGCCAATTTCAGAAATTGGTTTTCGTAAAATTTTTTCTGAGAAATCCCAGAATCCTGATGGTTTTAATAGATTTTGATAATCGTTAAAAATCTTTCTTTTCTTTAAAAAAATGATACAATGAAACTATAAAAAAACACAGCAGAGGTTCTGAAATGAAAAAAATATCAAAAGTTATATTATGTTTTGTTGGGGTATTAATGGCAGCCGAGAGTGCATGGTCCAGTGAGGCACCGGCCTCAGCTGGAATATCTGATTCTAAAACCCTCGTTGTTAGATTTAATGTCCCTGAGGAATATAGTCGTGCATGGACTGCTCAAACAAAAGGCAGAATCATTCTTTCCCGTCAAGGAGAGGTCAACAAATTTACTAAAAAAGCCACATTTGGAATTGTAAGCGATACCGATGCTTCTGATACAACAACTTTAAGTCTTCCTGGAACAGGGAAGTATCGCCTTATTTGGAACGTTCCTGGGAAAGATCCGCAAACAATTGGGGAATTTGATTATAGCGGTGGAGAAGTGCCTGAAATTGTAGTGACTTATAATGGGGCCGATGTCCCTGTTACGGAGTATAAAGCAATGCACCACGTAGAGACAGCAACACGTCCTG
>VGCX01000125.1 GCA_016869935.1 Alphaproteobacteria bacterium | reverse complement strand
CCTCTTTTGAACCCCAAAAGAGGGGCAAAACAAAGAAGCAGCCCGAAAGGCTGCCTTCTACATCTCTAAAATCATAAAGTAAAACCCATAGGGGGAATCATAAAAACGGTTTCCCGCAGAAACGGGATTTTTCAACGTTCAATCCCGCACGTGCGGGACTGGGCGCTGCACGCCGCACGAAAGATTAACTGTTGGCAGCTACCCTTTTATATTTATGGCTCAATTACTCTAATTTTTCCTTCTTCGCTTATTACAAGCTTTTGACCTAGAGCTTTCTTTTTCTCAAGCAGTTTCTGAGAAGAAATTTTTATTGCTCTTTTAATTTTTTCCTTTAGAATTTCCCTCTCATTATTGTTCATTGGAAATTGTTTTTAATTTGTTGAACTTTTCAGAATTATGTAATGTGAAACTTTCGTTTTCAATTTCTTTTTCTGCGATCAATTCAGATTCAGGGGTTGAGTTATCGAAGATTAGCAAAGAATCAACGATGTTAGAATAAAGATGAAAAAGATTTTTTATTCCAGCCTTATATCTTCTTTCAATAACATTTGGTTGAATATTATGACCCCCTTCAATTACTCTTTTTTGAACCCTGTCTTTTGCTAATTCAACGGATTCAAGCCAAAAGAAAATCAAAGTGATATAGTAACCCTTTGACCTAGCTTTTTCTATCGTTTTGATGAATGTCTTTGTCGAAAGTGTTGTTTCAAAAGAGAAATCTTGGTTTGAGTTTATTAACTCTTCAATTCTTTTGAGCATCAATCTACCGGCTTCAATAGAAACGTTTTCCGGCTGGAATGGTGAAAGGCCTCGTGCAATTTCGTCAGCGTTTACAAACTCTTTGCAATTAAGAAGATATGGAAGAATGTTGAATGAGGCTGTAGTCTTTCCAGCTCCATTGCAACCGCTTATTATGTATAGCTTCTTATCCAGCATGCTCAAAGGTAGAGAACTTTACTCTCATAGTAAACGGTGGGCTGCTGCCAACGGCAGTTCGTCTAACAACTCCTTTTCAAACCCAATTCCCAGTCTAAGTTATCCATTTTAATCGCACTACAGCAACCCAAAACAAAAAGGCAAGAAAATTCCCTGCGCCAAATCGCAACGAAATCTAAGACTAAAAATGGCCTTAAAGGGCTGCTGAGAGGTCGAAAAAGAGGGCCCAATGCCTTTAGGTAGGCTTTGAGTAGGTTTATATCTAGTATGTTTAATATCCGCCGGAGGTTGTAGGCCGTAAAGATCATTCCCATATCGGAAGAGGCGTGTTGGATGCTCCTTTTGGTCATGATGTAGTAAAAATCCCATTGCCGTTTTATCACTCCAAAGGGATGTTCTGTAATACTCCCTATTTGTTGGACCAAAAGTTGGCATTGCTAAGTTAAGATTTTTATCAAGCGGCTGAGAGTTTTTTGGATTTAAAGCCCTGCTGCCTTACCGCAAAACCATACACGACAAAGACGGGAACTATAAAAAAGTGTATCGTTCGGGCAATAGCAAATGTAAGGATTGTGTATTACGAAGTCAGTGCATAGGTAAAAGCGACTTTAAGAAAATAGAACACACCGTTTATAAGCCCCAATACGACGCCATGCATGAAAAACTTCAAACCCCTTATGCCAAAAGGATTATGAAAAAGCGAGGCAGCACGGTAGAGCCTGTATTAGGTACCATGCTCAATTTTTTGAACCTAAAACGATTAAATACAAGGGAAATAAGGGCTGCCAATAAGCACGTGATGATGAGTGCCTTGGTTTACAACCTTAAAAAACTCTTGAAATTTAAGTCTAAAAATGTCAAAGAAGCAATCCAAATACTGCCTCAGGTAGAAAAGGTCGCGGCTTTTTGTAAAATCGTATTTTTAGAACTCAAACAAGCCATTTTAAGGCACTTATTTTTTCGAGCCAAATTTAGTTAATCCCAAATGTGCCTCTGTTAAAAGGTCTGTATTCAAGCGGTTTTTTGACAAAATCCCCGTTTTTTATATTTTTAAAAGGGTTGTGCAACAGGCACTGCTGTTAGCGGCTGGGCTACTGTCAGTCCGAAGTTGTGTCGTCATGATTTTATAGAATGTTTTTTAAGCCATTCGGTTGCACCTTTTGTTTGTTGCCAAATTTGTTGAGCAAAATGAGTGTAGTAGTTAGCTTCGTTTTCGTCACCAATGCCGTAATGGTCAGCAAGTTCGTTGATTTGTTTTTTTGATAGAAGTTTTCCTGCAACAAACTTGTTTTGCTTTAATGCTTTTTGAAGTTGTTTATTTGCGTTTTCAGTTTCTCCTTCTGTCTTAAATGCAAACAAGGCACGATTGAAAAGAGGAAACGCCATGCTGTCTTCTTTAAACATCTTGGCATACTTGTCAAATTTCTTTCTCTCGTCAAGTTGAATGAGATAGAGTAGAAGCTGGTCTCTCACGCCTTGGTTGTCATTAGGATTTAGTTCAATCATCTCCTCTAAAACAACAACACATTCTTTTACTTTTTCCATTGTGTAAAGGCAGTAAGAGTAATGCTGTAAACAACGCATGAAAGCTCGTGTTTCGTGAAAGCCCCAAAATGCTCCTTTATGCTCTTCTAAATATTTCCCTCCAAATTTTTGTCTGCCGATTGCGATGCCTTTCTCATAAAATGCACTTGCGATTTCTGCTGTGTCCTCCATTGAACCAAGAAATTCATATGCTTCAATGCAGTTGCTGTCAAGTTGGAGTGCTTTCTTAATGTTATGTTTAGCTTTAGATGGTGGTAGTTCGTAAGCAGCAAAAACCAAGTCTTGAGCTTGCTCTTGAAAGTTTAACGCTTCGTTGGGAAATGATGGAATTTGTTGTCCAACAATGCTGTCCATAAACTTACGCATTTCAGCTTCCGATTTAAAGTCCTGCGTTCTCAAAAGTCGTTGCAGGTCGGTCATTAATTTGTCGTGTTGCTTACTCATTTGTCAAAGGTAAAAAATAGTTGTCTTGTTGCGTTTTTGTTTTAAAATTTGTTTATTCATTAGAACCAAAAATGTTCAGGCTGGCAGTGTCCACAAGCCGTTTTGCCGCTTGCCGCAGTGGGGGATTTCGGAGCACTTCACTGTCAACCAAGCACAAACTTTGATAGAAGCACTGCACTCGATTTAACCACGTCAGCCCCCATTGCGGCAAACGGCTGTTAGTGGCTGGTTTCCTTCGGCTTAAATTTTTTGAAAGCGTATTTAAGTACAAAATAAATAATTAGTGCCGACAACACACCGGTTAAAAAATCAGTGACCGGAACCATAACTGCAGTGTAAAGCATCATTGAAAACTCAAATTTTCCGAGATGCTTTATTTCTTTAATCTCTGCGGGTTTTATCATATTGCTTGCTACCCATACTAATATACCGCCAATACATGCCATAGGAACTAATTCCAAATATTGAGCTAAGTAAAATGCCATTACCAGTTTTAA
>VGCX01000124.1 GCA_016869935.1 Alphaproteobacteria bacterium | reverse complement strand
CAACATGATAGAAAAGTGGGCGCATTTTTTTAAGTCTGCCCCAGAGACCAGCCAAGGTGACCTGACCAACATCATCGGGGATGATAGAATTATGGAGAGGGCATACCATGAACTCGATCGATATTCTTGGACGGAAGAAGAAATCAGGACCTATGATGGCGTAGATATGAAACGCTCTTCCGAAAAGGCGATTCGTGAAAAGCTAGTCGATAAAGGCAAAGCAGAGGGAAGAGTTGAGGGAAGGGCTGAGGGTGAGATCAAAAAATCCAAAGAAATCGCCCTTGTAATGATAAAAGCTGGCGAATCCTTAGATAGGATTAGTCTTTTTACGGGTCTTTCCCTGTTGGAACTTCAAAATATTAGAACGTTAAGGGACGAGAAAAAAACGAAATAATCGCCCATCGAAAAAAAAATCTTCCTTTCCCTATTTACAGAAGGATTTATTTGACTATATATATAACAAATTCTTGACGAGAGAAGGGGTGTCTTATATGATGCAGCCTCATTCGACAGTTTTGATTTATGAAAATTAAAGGAATTATTGATGCCAACGATCAATCAGTTAATACGAAAACCACGTCAGCCCTTGGTTGCACGTAATAAAGTACCTGCGTTGCAGGGGTGTCCTCAGAAGCGGGGGGTTTGTACCCGTGTGACAACAGTGACGCCAAAGAAACCAAACTCGGCTTTGCGGAAAGTGGCTCGTATTCGGTTGACGAGTGGGTATGAAGTGACGGGATATATCCCAGGGGAAGGCCATAACCTTCAAGAACACTCCGTTGTGTTGATTCGAGGGGGTCGTGTAAAGGACTTGCCAGGGGTGCGCTATCATATTCTTCGTGGAACCTTGGATACCCAAGGGGTTAAAAATCGTAAGCGTGGCCGTTCCAAGTATGGCGCCAAGAAGCCAAAGTAAAGTATAGGAGTTAAAGATGTCTCGACGTCGTGCAGCAGAGAGAAGAGAAGTATTGCCAGACCCAAAGTTCAACGATAAGGTCGTAACAAAGTTTATTAACACTTTGATGTTAAAGGGTAAAAAGCCTGTCGCAGAAAAGATTTTGTACAGTGCGCTTGATACAATGCAAAGTCGTGCGGGAGGTAGTTCGATCGAGTCCTTCCATCAGGCGCTTGCTAATGTTAAGCCTAGCTTAGAAGTTCGCTCCCGTCGTGTCGGAGGAGCAACGTATCAAATTCCTGTGGAAGTAAGCTCAGTTCGTGCTCAAGCGCTTGCTATTCGTTGGATTATTGAAATGGCAAGAAAGCGTGGCGAAAAGACTATGACGGACCGGTTGGCGGGTGAATTTTTGGATGCGGTCAATAATCGTGGCGCTGCCGTTAAGAAAAAAGATGACACGCACCGTATGGCTGATGCAAACCGTGCTTTTGCACATTATCGTTGGTAAGAGTTTAAAATGAGCAGAAAGACCCCCTTAGCAAAATATCGTAATATTGGGATTATGGCCCATATCGACGCCGGTAAAACAACAACGACTGAGCGTATTCTTTATTACACAGGACGTTCCCACAAAATTGGAGAAGTTCATGACGGTGCTGCCACCATGGACTGGATGGAACAAGAGCAAGAGCGGGGTATTACTATTACGTCTGCTGCGACAACGTGTTTTTGGAATGATCATCGTATTAACATTATTGATACCCCTGGTCACGTAGATTTCACCATTGAAGTAGAGCGTTCTTTGCGGGTTCTAGATGGCGCTGTCGCTGTGTTTGACAGTGTTGCTGGGGTTGAGCCTCAGTCTGAGACTGTTTGGCGTCAAGCGGATCGCTATAATGTGCCTCGGATGTGTTTTGTGAATAAAATGGACCGGATTGGTGCGAATTTTTATCGCTGCGTTGATATGATGGTGACCCGTTTAGGGACAAAGCCTTTGGTTTTACAATTGCCGATTGGTTCTGAAGCTGAGTTTGTTGGGTGTGTCGACCTTTTGAAGATGAAAGCTATTCGTTGGCTTGATGAATCTTTGGGAGCTAAGTTTGTCGAAGAAGAGATTCCGGCAGAATTGAAAGATCAAGCAGAGGAATATCGGGCGAAGCTTATTGAAATGGCTGTCGAAATGGATGATGCTTCCTTGGAAGGATACCTAAGCGGTGAAGAGCCTTCTTTTGATGTTCTACAAGCCTGTATTCGTAAAGGAACGATTCGAGGAGCTTTCGTGCCCGTTCTTTGTGGATCATCCTTTAAGAACAAAGGGGTTCAGCCTTTGCTGGATGCTGTTGTTGACTATCTTCCTTCCCCAGCAGACATTGCTTCTGTAAAGGGTATGTCTGTTAAAGATGATTCTGAAATTGTTCGTAACGCTAATGATACAGAACCTTTTGCGGGTCTTGCCTTTAAAATTATGAATGACCCATTCGTTGGAAGTTTAACATTCGTTCGTATTTATTCGGGTACATTAGACTCTGGAACAGGAATTTTGAATTCAACAAAAGACAGAAAAGAGCGTGTAGGACGTATGTTGTTAATGCATGCGAACTCTCGTGAGGATATTAAGCAAGCTCATGCTGGGGATATCGTTGCTCTTTGCGGTCTAAAGGATGTGACAACAGGGGATACGCTTTGCGACCCATTGAAGCCACTTGTCCTTGAAAAAATGGACTTCCCAGAACCAGTGATTGAAGTTGCTGTAGAACCAAAGTCTAAAGCAGACCAGGAAAGAATGTCTGTCGCTTTGGGGCGTTTGGCAGCAGAAGACCCTTCCTTTAGAGTCAGTTCTGATAACGAATCGGGACAAACTGTGATTAAAGGAATGGGAGAGCTGCATCTTGAAATCATTGTGGATCGTATGAAGCGTGAGTTTAAGGTTGAAGCAAACGTTGGTGCTCCTCAAGTGGCCTACCGTGAAACTATTACTCAAAAAGCTGAAGTTGATTACACGCACAAAAAGCAGAGTGGTGGTGCTGGACAATTCGCTCGTATTAAGCTAGTGTTTGAACCTCAAGAGCCTGGATTAGGGTACTCCTTTGAAAGTAAGATTGTTGGGGGAGCTGTGCCAAAAGAATATATACCAGGTGTTGAAAAAGGGCTGGAAAGTGCGATGACAACAGGTCCTGTTGCGGGATTCCCAGTCATTGACTTTAAAGTTGAATTGATCGATGGTGCTTACCACGATGTGGACTCTAGCGCTCTTGCGTTCGAAATTGCGGCACGTGCTGCCTTCCGTGAAGGAATTGTAAAGGCTGGACCGCGGTTGTTAGAACCAATCATGAGCGTAGAAGTTGTGACACCTGAAGAATACATGGGTGACATTATTGGTGACTTGAACAGTCGCCGTGGACAGATTAGTGGAATGGATCAACGAGGAAATGCTCATGTGGTTTCAGCGTCTGTTCCATTGGCAAGCATGTTTGGATATGTAAACACTTTAAGATCCATGAGCCAAGGTCGTGCGCAATATACAATGCAGTTCGATCACTATGAACAAGTGCCGCAGGCGGTTGCTGAGGCAGTAAAGGCAAAATTGTCTTAAATAAGAATTTAAAACTAAAAAGAGGAAAAGAAGATGTCGAAGGAAAAGTTTGAGCGGAAGAAGCCGCATTGTAACATAGGAACGATTGGACACGTAGACCACGGTAAGACGACGTTAACAGCGGCCATTACGAAGGTGTTGTCGGCACGG
>VGCX01000123.1 GCA_016869935.1 Alphaproteobacteria bacterium | reverse complement strand
ATCCCTTTGAGACCCCATCCCCGCATGACGCTCAATCAGTTCTTTCCGTAATCCCGATTGCATCACAAAGAGTTTTGTTTGATCCCAAGATTTTATAATATCGGCTGCATAAGCTTTCCTGATGTCTGCTACTTCTTTAATCCCCTCTCCTTTTTTCATAGCAAGGGCTAAGTTTTTATGGCTTTCCCTATACGCTTGCACCAACTGCTTAAAGGTTTCTTGCACCTCTGTTAGGGTATAATCTCGAATCAATGGCTTATACTCCCCTCCCCTGGCCATCTCTTCAACGGATTTAGATCCATAAAGCCTCACATCTTCCCTATGCCGAGTCAGCGCCACCAGTATCTTATTGGCATCCATCAAAGGATGATGGAGCACAAACGTCTTCCCAAAGGTCGCCCCCTGGGATTTATTAATGGTCATCGCATAGGCAAGGGAGAGGTTTTCATAATCGGTAAACCCAACAACCCTTCCATCCCCCAACTTAACTCTGATCTCTCCCCTTTTAGTATCATGCGCTATAATAATACCCCTCGTTCCATTTTTAACCCCTAAAGCTTCACACCCCTCTAATGTTTTGACTTCTTTTTCTCGCATATCGTTCTTTCCAAACATCACCCGAGCGCCGATTGCAAACTCTTTGTCGTAATGAGTAAAGTGAGACTGAAGAACCCCTCTCTCTAAAAGCTTCTTAAACGCTTCCTGGTTGAGTCTATCTACATCCTTGTTTGACAAAGCCAACATGATTTCAGCTTCTTGATTAAAGCTCTTTAAAAAATCATCAACAATTTGCTGTTCTTCAGGAATAATACGCCCTTGAGCTTCATACATCTTTAACCCTTGAAGCGTATAATGATCATTTAAAAGGCGACTTGCTTCCCTTTGCCAAGGGATTTCTTGTCGTACCACATTCTCTAAGACACAAGCCCCTGCTTTCTCTTCCACATACCTCGGGATATCCAATCCATAAAGAGCTTTGATCTGCATCTGGTCTTGAACAATAATCAGCTTTGCCCCTGTCTCTTTTACCTTCAATAAAAGACTCTCCCAAAGATTATCAGGAACCATACTCCCCTCATCTAAGATCACCACATGGTTTCGGGTGAAGGAATAGTGATTCAAGGTTTGCTGAGCCCGTGGGCTTAAAGGCCCCTTATAATAATCCCAAACACTCACTAATTTTGATAAGGTATAAGCAGGATGATTTAAGTCCCTTTGCAGTGCTTCAACCACCCTCCCCTGAAAGGCTGTTCCCATAATCTGATACCCTTGCTTTTGATACAGATCACAAACAGCTCTAAGAAGGGTCGTCTTCCCCGTCCCTGCACGTCCAGATAATACCTGAATCCGGTCTTCCTTCATCAAATGATCAATCGCTACCCGTTGTTCTTCCGTAAAGGTCAACGTTAAGGATTGTTCAATCCCTTTCACTTCTTTTGCTATATCAATTGGTTCCTTGGATCTTTGAACCAACGTTGGTTTCATAACCTTGGAGGACAAATCATCCACCAACTGGGTAATACGATTTTCCTTATTTTCAATAGACTTAAAGGTATAAAGATTATCCGCTACATGCTTTGCAAAGTCTGGGGTTGGTTTAATCCTTGCAAAGGCAAGAACCCGACTCCAAAAACTTTCCCTTTGGGGTCTTAAAATATGAGCTACCCACTGTTGAACTAATTCTTCTATCCTTTCATCCCCGTTTTGATTCGCCGCTTCCCTCATCATAAAGGAATCCATCTTGTCCCTTAGAATCTCATAGGCTTCCATATCAACAGAGACTAAATTCCAAAGGGCTTGTTCTACCTCTTCCCGCCTAAAAATCACCCGCTCCCCTGCAACCTTCTTCAAAAGGATCATGGGGTTTTTAAGAACCCGACGGAGATTTTCTAATCGGATTTCTTTTTCCTCATGGACTATTCTGGATTTACCTCCCTCTCTTTCAATCTTATCGGCATTATACCCTCGGTGCTTCATCGGAACCAAATCAATCCCTCGTTCCTTATAAGACCGATGATCGATTTGTGCATTAATCCCTGCTTCCCTCAAGGCTTCGTTTGTCACTTTACACCAAAGCGCCGCCACCTCCTTCATCCCGCCCCGATCAAAGAGGTTTCGAACGTCTTTCGTTCGCCTATAACTTGTTTCTTTCTTCTTGGCAAAAGTTTTTCCCTCTAAACAGCGTAAAGGGACCATATAATGCACATGAGGGTTTCCCTCATCCATATGGATCGCATAATCAACAATAAACCCCTTAGAGACATAACATTCCTCAAAGAACTTTTTAACCAACGCAATGTTCTGCTCTAAAGTGAGTTCTACCGGTAAAGACCGTTCGCTGACCTGCGCTGTTTGAGCGCTCGACAAGGCATTTTCTCGAGCGGCTAATGTCTTTGCCTTAGCCTCCCCCGTTTTACCAGAAACACTATAACGAGACTGGATCATTTGATCTTCAAAGGCTTCAACCCTGTTCCATAGTTCTTCTCTCGAATAAACCCAACTCGGCGATCCACTGGGGGCTAAAATCCCCTTATCCCCCACTTCAGGTTTAGAATAATCATACGTACTGTTTGTACGAGCTTCCTTCAACTTCTCTCCTGACTGATACGCACTGGAGGCCACAGGACTCTTCCCATGACTTCGCGTGAGGATTCTGCAGCGTTGATGGAAGAGGGCCATGATTAATCAGCATCCGATTCGTCACTATCACTTTCTGTTTTGCCTCCTAAAAGACGACCAAGATTTGTTTTAAGATATTTTGATAGGATGGTTCCTACAGCATCCTTTCTTCTTGAAGGTACCTCACCCATAAAACATTCAACTAACTCTCCAAGATCTGTTGACATTGAAATCACAGAAGCAAAGGGCAAATTGTAAAGAGCTTCATCTGTTCCACCTCTTCTGGTAATATAACGACGACTGATTTCAAGTTCAAAAAGAAGGCTAAGAGAATCAATCTCAAATCCATATTTATTTTTCCCAAACACTTTTTCTAGATAATCAACTTTTGTAGGAACTCTTGTAGATTTTTGAAGGATTTTTAAAGCTTTCTCTTTATCGTCATCGTGAATAGAACCTATTAATTCTTGATATGTATCAGTAAGTTTATCACCTTTTAGATTAGTTATTTTTATGTAAAAATTGCCATGCTGATTTTTCTTAGGTTTTGGAATGATGGTTACTAACAATTGATCAAATTTACAACAGATCCATTTTTGTCCATAGTATGTTGTGGGGAAGGAAGAATCAGCTTTAAACTTTTTATTTAATTGAATTTCAAAAAATTCTTTTTTTAACTCATTAGCGTTTGGAATTTTTTCATCTATTAACTTTCCATTTGCAAGGAGTGTTCCATAAAGGAAATCAATATTTTTATTCGTACACAGACTAAAAAATATAACTCTGGCACGTCTTGATATATCAGATAAATCTATTTCTGGTATTTCTCCTCCATCATTGAAGTACTTTTCATAAACCTCATATTTCTTTTTTGCAGGAGATCGGTCATGCTCTCTAACATAATACCGATAAAATTTAGAAAACCCTTCTAAGAGTCCGTCAGAGACGATATGTGCTCCTAAGGATATATTCCCTAGAACTATTCCGAATAAAAATAGAAATAATTTTAATTTTTTAATCGTATTAACCATATGAAGTCTCCTTTTTCATGTCGCC
>VGCX01000122.1 GCA_016869935.1 Alphaproteobacteria bacterium | reverse complement strand
ACGAGAGCTGATCGATGGCGTCCACTACCAGCCTGCTTTTGGACGGTATAAAGTTTATATTATTGACGAAGTTCACATGCTTTCAAAAAACGCCTTTAATGCGTTACTGAAAACATTGGAAGAACCGCCTGCTCATGTAAAGTTTATTTTTGCAACCACTGAAATCCAAAAGCTTCCTATAACTGTTGTCTCTAGATGCCAGCGCTTTGACTTAAAACGCGTCGGCGTTGATGTGTTATTTCCCTACTTTTCATCGATTCTTGAAAAAGAAAAGGTTTCTTTTGAAGCGGAAGCTTTGAATCTTATTTGCAAAGCAGCGGATGGATCTGTCCGAGACGGACAATCGCTTTTAGAGCAGGCAATCGTTGGAAAAAATCAGGAAATAATCACCGAAGCATTCGTCAAGGAAATGCTGGGTCTTGGGGATCGTTCTCAAATGGTTGACCTTTTGGACCTTTTATTTCAAGGGAATATCGAGAAAAGCTTAACTATTTTAAAAGACATGCACCAAAAAGGGGTTAGCGCCCGACAAGTTCTTCAAGAATTGCTTGAAATTGTCCATGCCCTTTCAACTATGAAAGTTCTAGGCCCTACCGCTGAAAACCCTTTAGCGATCCCTACCCACAGCCTCCAACAATGTCAGAAAATGACGGAATCTCTGTCGATTCCTGTGTTAACAAGAACATGGCAAGTCCTTTTGAAGGGGATGGAAGAAGTGACCGTCGGCGTTCTGCCAGAATGCACCTTGGAAATGGTTCTGATTCGCTTGACCCATATTAAAGAATTTTTAAATGCAACGAAAGGTGTACAGGCGCCCCCTAGAGAAGAACCCGCAAAACCAGCTGCACTTCCCCCCTTAGGGGATTTCCAATCCATTGTGGATTTATTCGTTCAAAAAAGGGAAGTTCTTTTAGCGGATCAGCTTAAAACTATTCCCTCAGTTCATGTTGTGCGCCCAGGGCATTTGAAGGTTCATGTTCCAAGCAGCACCAAGGGAGATTTCTTGAAAGATGCCCTTCGTCTTTTAACAACATGGACCGGAACCCCCTGGACAATGGATTACAGCCAAGATCCTTTAGGGCCATCCCTTGCAAACCTTGAACAAGCCAAAATAGAAGAACAACACCAAAAGGCTTTAGATCATCCCCAAACTAAAAAGATCTTGGAAGCTTTTCCGGGTGCAACGGTTAAAATTTCTTCCTAACATTTCTTAAGTTTTTCTAACTCTTATTATAAGGATTATTCTATGACTGATTCTCTATACCCTTTTTTTAACGAAAAACCCTATCCAACGGGGTACACCCCCCCTTCCCTTTTTGAGCACTATCAAGGAATCCCGACCCTTGATATGCCCCCTGTTGAAAAGGAAATGGCTGCTTTTTCTGTGCTTCCCGATGTTTTTATGATTCGAGCTGAAATCCAAGAAGAGGGTTATTCCACCTACCCCCACCTGTCATCTATTGCCGGAGGGAGTATCTCCATGGGTCGCCTTGATCTTTATACGCCTGAGGGACAGCGGTTAATTCAACAAAAACGAATCATCTCTTTAAAGCTCCATTTCCAAGGGTTGTGCCTTGTGCCCCACGGAAATAATAGTTTGATCCCCTGGGACTTTGGTCTAGGACTCCTACCTTTTAAGAAAGGCGAGATCTTAGGCATCGAGAACTTTCCAACACCACCCCATGAAGTAAGCGTAACATCCCCTCCAGCTGTTTTTCCTTTTGGAGGGCTCGTTGAAAACCCAACGCGCCTCTTAACAACAAAGCCTCTGTATTTTTTTGTGGAATACAGTGAAGGAACAAGTCTCCCGCAGATAAAGTTGCTATTCGAAGAAGACTTAGAGGGCCTGAGGCGGCTTACGGATTGTCCCCTTGTATTACCCGATGGAATGTCCCCTGCCCCAAGTATCGAACAGCTTTTAACGGAAGGTCTTTATCAAGTTACTCTTAAAGATCCCCAACATACCTCTTATAAATCCATCGGTATCATCCCCCTGAATCATAAGGGGAAAATTATCGACATTATTATGACGCGGGCTCTATAGAAAAGCGCCCAATTGTCTTTTTTCAAAAAATAGACTATACTCCAAAAATGCACGACAAAATTGGAGTATGGTCTAAAAATGTTTGAAAAACGATTGCTCACTTTACCTCTCACCAAAAGTTTCTTTCTTTTTGGCCCTAGAAATACAGGTAAAAGCACTTTAATAAGGCATATTTTTCGTAAAGAAAAAATTTTCCTTATTGATCTCCTTAATTTCAACCAAGAAGACCGTTATACCCGTAATCCAGATTCATTTGCCCAAGAAGTTTTAGCCCTTAGTAATGACGTAAAGCATGTGATTATCGATGAAGTTCAAAAATTACCTTCTTTGCTTAATAGCATTCACCAATTGATTGAAAATACGGATAAGATCTTTATTATGACAGGCTCAAGCGCGCGCAAACTGCGCTATGGAGGGGCAAATTTACTTGCGGGTCGTGCGTTCGTTTACAGTCTCCATCCTTTTACTTCTTTTGAAATTGGAGAAGAATTCACTTTAGATCATGCCCTGCACTGGGGAACACTTCCTGCTATCATTTATAAGATGAAAACAGATGAAGAAAAAGCAGATTTCCTACGAGCCTATACCCAAACATATTTGAAAGAAGAAATATGGCTTGAACAATATATTCGAAAAATTGATCCTTTTAGAAAATTTCTAGAGGTGGCTGCCCAGTGCAATGGAGAAATCTTAAACATCTCTAATATCTCACGAGATGTGGGTGTTGATGATAAAACCATCAAGCAATATTTTTCCATTTTAGAAGATACCTTGATGGGATTTATGCTAGAGCCCTACCAAACATCTTTAAGAAAACGCCTTAGTTTGAAGCCAAAATTTTACTTTTTTGATACAGGTGTTTGCCGTTCATTAACGCGCATGCTTACAGTTCCGCTTAGACCACAAAGCAGCGATTACGGCAAAGCCTTTGAACATTTTATTATTTTAGAATGTCTTCGCCTTTCGAGCTACTATTACCCCGATTATCGTTTTTCCTATCTTCGCACACAAAACGATGTAGAAATTGACTTGGTGGTCGAACGGCCAGGGGAAAAAACACTCTTTATTGAAATTAAAAGTGGGTCAGATGTTAGGGAAGAAAAATTATCTTCTTTTATCCACTTTACGAAAGACATAGAAAATACAGAATGTCTTTGTATTTCAAATGAGTCTCTGGCTAAGAAGATTCAGCATGTTCTCGTTCTACCTTGGAAAGAAGCTTTAGAGCGATATTTTTATAAGAAGATGGATTAATTTTTCCCCAACATCTTGGGAGCTATGATGACAGATGGTTGGGTAATAACCCATCACCTTTTTTCAAAGCAGTTATAGGCAAAATCTATAAAAAGTTCATTTTTTCTGGGTTTCTTTGAGTACTTAATCCTAGAAGCGATCTAATACAGCAGAGAGTCAAGATCTAAATTTGAGATTTTTTGGAAGTTTTTCAACCAGCGCCTTAAGAAGGCTGAAAAGCGCAGACGCATGGACATCATTTTTCTTAAAAATACATCTAAAAAGGAGAATTTTTTGTTTTTTTTCAACTTTGTTTGGAGGGTTTTCTGTCCTAGGCTTTGGGGAGAAAATAAAAGGATAAAGAGATGAAAAAAGACGGTGAATTAGAAGAAGGTCGGTA
>VGCX01000121.1 GCA_016869935.1 Alphaproteobacteria bacterium | reverse complement strand
CACGGCTTTGCTGATAATAACAATGGGATTTCAAAAGCGTTTTCACAAGACGATTGAGCTGCAAAGAAAAGTTGTGCCGATAAAGCTCTGATGATTCAAGAAGGCGACGAATGGCCCAAGCATCCTGCTCCATGATGACTTTCAGTTGAGCAACCGATAAAAATTCTTCTTTTTCAAGGTGGAAGGCGTAACGCGCGTCTTTGTTCCAATAAAGTTTCGCAAGGGGGTTTTTCATTTATATCCTCTATGTTAAATGTTAACGAATCTTCCCCCTTTTTTGAACAACTCTCGCGATCTTTTTATCAAAAATAAAACACAAAAGTCAACATAAAAAACTATAATTTGTTGTTTTTTGTTATATAAAACATATAAAATTTAACACGAAAAAAAAGCCCCCAAGTAGGGGGCTGGACTTTCCTAGCTTGGCCAGTCGCTATAGGATTTATTATAAAATACTTTACCAGAAGCTATCAGAAAAGTTTAATTTTTTTTGGAACCTGTATACGTTCAGAGGGAATAAGACTCAAGCAACGCCTTGATTTATCGGGTTTTCATTGATGGATTTATTATTTTTCTTGTTTAAAAGCTTTTAATAGACCCCACAAAGCAATCAAAATTTCTTTGATTTTTGATATGGATATCTTTAAAAGTCTGAGCACTCTATCTACAAACGGACTGCCAACATCGTAAACAGACGTCAAGGTTTGCTTAAAGGTATCCACATGATAGAGAACCCCTTTCTTTTGAAAATGCCCTGCAAGTCTTACCCAAAAGGGGCTAAAGACCAGCGAAAGCACCGCTAAAGAAATAACGAGCTGTTTTTCATCCCCTTTCAACAATCCTGATTCGGTCGCAGCATCAGCAAGCACAAATGAAAACTCTCCAATCTGCGCCAAAAGCAAACTACTTAGGAAGCTGACAGACCAGGGTTTTTTAAAGGCATGCAAAATACTTGCATTCAAAACTGTTTTTCCAACGGCCACCAAAAGAAGAAGCAAACTAATTTTAACCCAATGCTCTGTGATATACGACCAGTCAATCAAAAGACCCATTGATAAAAAGAATGTCATAAGCAACATGCTTTGGGTCGGGCGCGTTGCAGCAACCACCACATGGCGATCAACTGTGTTCCCTAAAACAAGCCCAGCCAAAAAGGCCCCATAAGCAGCAGAAAGACCTATAAACCCCGCTAAAGCCCCTAATCCAAAAAAGAAAGTTAACACAAGAACCGGCAACAGATCTGGATGTTGGGATGCTTTTTTAATATAGGGAATAGTCACGCGTTGATCGCGGCTTAAGTACCAAATAACCCCTGCAAGAATTCCAACCGACAATAAAACTTTCCCAGCCAGCATGCCATAGGAAAATCCTCCTGTACCCAATCCTTGAATAACAATCACCATTGGAACGAAAGCGAGATCCTGGGCAATTAAAATACCAATCGTAATACGTCCAGTTGAGGTTGTTAATTCCCCCATCGTTTCCAGCATCTTAATTACAGCCGCTGTACTGCTAAGCGCAATAACACATGCCAACAAAAAGATCATTTCAAAAGACCAGTCAAACAAAATCGAAATGGCAAAAAGAGCAGCCCAACTTCCCAAAAATTGCAAGAAGACAATTCCCATCGTTTTAGCCCAAACCTCTTTAAATCCGCGAAGATTGAGTTCAAGCCCTAAAACAAACATCAGCAAAAAGACCCCGAGTTCTGCAAGCGCAGAGACAAGCATTTTTCCTTGTGCCGAAAACAATCCCGTCGACCCCAAAACGGCCCCTGTCAAAACATATCCCAGAACAGCAGGCTGTCTAAGGCGCTGGAACAAAAGCCCAAAAGCAAGGGCACACAAAACAACAAGGGCAATTTGAGTAAGAGGCAAACTAATATGCATGGGCTTTATTATATTTATTCATAAGAGCACCAGCGTATCAAAAGTTCGAAGACGCTGCAATTAAAGGTCTTTGAAGAAATAGAAAAAAAGTTTCAATTAGTTGAAAATTTTGCTTTTTATCAACTATCTTTTCGAAAAATAAACGGGGTAAAGTCCTATTACCTAAGGAGACCCCTAATGACTATAGATACCTCTTATAAAAACTACATTGAACAACTAAAATCTGAAATTCTTAAAGCTAGAGTCAAAGCAGTACTATCAGTCAATAAAGAACTAATTTTAATGTACTGGAGAATTGGTAAGAAAATTCTTGAAATGCAAAAAGAAAAGGGTTGGGGTGCTAAAGTGATTGAACAAATTTCTAAGGACCTTCAAGAAGAGTTTCCAGGCATGAAAGGCCTAGGAAGAGCAAACCTTCACAACATGAGGAAATTTGCTGAAACTTATAGTGATGAGGCATTTGTCCAGCAACCTGCTGGACAAATACCCTGGTATCACCATGTTTTAATTATGGAAAAGATTAAAGGTTACAAAGAACGCTTATGGTACATCCAAAAAACTATTGAAAATAATTGGTCCAGAAGTGTTCTGGTCCTGCAAATTGAAAGCAAGCTTTATGAAAGGCAAGGAAAAGCTATTACGAACTTTAAGGAAACCCTCCCTGCTTCTCATTCAGATCTTGCTCATGAAATTATCAAGTCACCGTATAATTTTGAATTTTTGAGTATCGATGAAAAAATTACAGAAAGAAAAATAGAAAAAGCACTCATTGACCAGATTCGAGACTTTATGCTGGAACTCGGTCAAGGTTTCGCTTTTATCGGAAGCCAATACCCTTTAAAGCTTGGTAAAGATTCATATTTTCTAGATTTGCTGTTTTATAATATACACCTTAAAGCCTATACAATTATCGAACTAAAAATAGGCCCTTTCAAACCAGAATATGCGGGCAAAATGAATTTCTACCTTAATATTATTGATAAAAACATAAAAACCAAAGACGATAACCCAAGTATTGGGATTATTCTCTGTCGTAATAATAACCATATCACGGTCCAATATGCTATCGATGGCATTCAAAGACCTTTGGGAATTTCTGAATTTAGGCTCAAAGAAAGATTGGAAAAAAGACTAAAAGAGGCTTTGTGTTTTGCTTAAAAAAGATCAATGACTATTGAATCGTTCTTAAGAACTTTTTCACCATGAGCATGTCTTTCCAAACATCTTTTTTTCGAAGAGGACTTCTTAAAAGGTATGCAGGATGATAAGTAGCCATTGCTTTCACAGGATGATCAAGACCCGGCACCACTAAGTCAATCCACGTGCCACGAATTTTTGTAATTCCGTCTTGACCCTCTAACAATGCTTTGCAGGCAGTCCCTCCCACCAACAGCAAGCACTTTGGCTTAATAAGGGCAATATGCTTTTGTAAAAAAGGTAAAAACATTTGTATTTCTTGAGGTGTTGGCTGACGATTCCCAGGAGGCCGATAGGGGAGAACATTGGTGATATAAACATGATCTATCGTTAATCCGATAAAACTTAAAATACGCCGCAAAAGCTGACCACTTTGCCCAACAAATGGCTTACCCTGACGATCCTCGTCTGCGCCTGGTGCTTCCCCAACAACCATTACCTTTGCGTCTGGATTTCCATCACTAAAGACCATATTAATAGCCGTCTTCTTTAAAGAAGATCCCTCAAAATTAGCGAGCGTTATTTTTAAGTCCCTAAGACCTTCTGAGAGACTCGAAGATTCTCTATTGGAAGTGACAATAGTTGGAGATGACAC
>VGCX01000120.1 GCA_016869935.1 Alphaproteobacteria bacterium | reverse complement strand
GTCAACGGTCCCTGTCTTCTTTGTATATGGGGTCCTATGCCCCTTTCTTACAAAAAGGACATGGACGTCTGGAACTCGGCGCTGGTGGGTGATTTCAGAGAAAAAACTTTTTCTAAGACAAGTTTGTTGAAGATTCTATTTTAAGCAACTTTCCTTTCATCTTCCCCTTCATACATATTCGTAATCCAAGCTTTTACTTGACCCACAACTTCTTCCGTCACACGAACGGCGCGATTGTATTCATGCCCGCCGGCTGTGTGAATCCCACAACAAATTATTTTTCCCTTTTCATCAATCCATACCCCAGAACCGCTTTGTCCTCCTGATGTGTCAATGTTGTAAAAAAGATTACGGGATTTTACAACATCAATAAGACCTGACATGGTATACATTTGAGGGACCCCTCTTAGCATTTTCTCTGCCGGATATCCTGTAATATTAACCTCGGCAGATCTTAAGGTGTCTTCACTAAGCGCTTGAAATGAGGCATGACCGATTTTATTCCCAACCGCTGTATCAAGACTTACCAAACCATAGTCATATCCAGGTGCTTCATCTTCGGCCCATTTTTTATGGACAAAATAACTGTTAACTTGGACAGAAATCATCTGTTGTCCTTCATGATACCCGGGGAAAAAGTTAACACTGATTGGACTAAGGTCAGATATACGACATTGAGCAGCCATCGCTTCAGGAATTCTTAAATTATGACCTGCTGTAATAAAATGGTGAGGGGTAATCATTGTTCCGCTCCCATGAAAAACTTCAGTTCCAGCGGCACCTTTATATCTTATCTCTAAGTATCCATGTACTTTCCAAGGAAACTTATAAGGATAAAGGACCAATTCTCTTCTATCTTTGTCACGAATTGATAGCTCAGGTTTATATTGTTTCTCCTCAATCCTATCAGATGAGCTTAAGGCTTTTTTTTTACAATGCCCTTTAACCCAAGTTCAGTGAGAGTCGTCGATTGCACGAATCCTAATTCTTTTGCAAAAGACGTATGGCTGACAGCAAGGTCCCATGCAGGATGCAAATCCACAGAAACTTTTGGAGGATGACTGTCATTATCTTTCGCAGGATTATAGGAGCGATCAAGACTTTCTAAGTCTTTTGCTAACTGTTCATTGGACGACATCCATCTTATAGAAATAACATGCGAAAATCGCTTTGTTAAAGGTTCTCCAAATTCCCTACAAATACTACGAAGGGCACAAAAAGAATCTGAGGAAGGCAACAAGAGCAGAAAAAAGGCTGCGAGGAACATTCTTTGTTTCTTAAGCATAAAATCCTCCATAAACTACCTTGACCAAGGTGATATCTTTTCCTTGTTTTGTCAACTTTTTTCTTTTAATTTCTTTCAATTTTCTAAGTACTTAAAACCCCTTATTTCTGGCACTTTTGGCACGTTCTTTCAGTTCAACGTTAATGTAGCGGTCTGTTATGGCGCTTGAACTATGACCAGCATCGTCTCTGACATGCTCTCGAGGACGGGTTTTAACGTCTTCCGATATCCCTGTATGTCTTAGCCAGTGCACTGTTGCAGATCTCAGCATATTCGCCTCATCAACCTTTGCGTCTTCTGAAAGGCTTTCAATGGCTCTATCAAAGCATTCTTGGACTAAGTTTCTGATAATTTTTGTATTGGTAATCCCGCTCTTTCCTCTTCTTTTTGGAATTAAGGGATTATTATCTTCAGGAGAGGGAAGAGGGGTATAGCCTAAGAATTTTCTGTAGTCTCTAAGCGCTTGTAGCATTTCAGCACTCACCGCAATTTGTCGCATTTTGTTTCCCTTGCCAACGGTTCTAAACCACCAATTGTTTTCATGATCTCTAAAAAAATCTGACATTTTGGGCTGCCATCTTTTACTGGCGACAAGTTCTGAGATTCGAAGATACATCCCATAAAGGCATTGCATAATAAAGAGCGTTCTTTTATGAATCTTTGGCTTTTCTAAGGCCATTTCTTCAGCACAATTCAGAACTGTTTCCCATTGGGTGTTTGAAAGCCTTCTGATTTCCCTGACCGATGGTTGTTTCTGAATAAACTTGCTCTTTTGTCTAATCTGTAATAAGGGGTTCACTTCCGTGTATTCTTCTTGAATCAGATTGTTATAAAAAGTCCCAAGGATTGCAAAGATTTGTTTAAGCCCTTGTTGTGAAAGATTAAAATCTTGTTTTTGAGCACGTTTTCCCTCTTTAAAATCCCTTTTAGAAACTTTTACAATAAAAGGCCGCCAGTCTGGATTAGGGGTTCTTTCTCCATTAACGATATTAAACCGTGAAACAATTTTTGTGCCAACCCAGTGTTTGAGTGGCTTTTTAGAGAATTCGATAAATTCTTCAATATCAAGCCTTTTAAGCTCATGAATAGGTTTTTTATGAATAAACCAGCACCATTGGATAAACCGTTCAATTTCTCTTCGGTAAGAATTAAACGTATCAGGAGATCCTCGATAATTGTACAAAAACAAAAGCGCTTGATTATATTCCTCTGCAGCATAATTCGGAATTAAACTAAAATATTCTCCCAAACAATCAGAAAGCCAAGTTTTTAAACTCTCTTTTTCTTTTAAAGATTTCTTATATTGATCACAAAGATGCTCTAAAGTATCAAATATTGGTCTTGGGTGACGATAGTCCATGAAAAAGAACCTTTTCTACTGTACCTTGTAAGAAAGCTTACAAGTATTAATAACTATTCTCTCATAACAGAGGTCCCTATGAAAGCAAAATCGAACCCCATGATCAAACTTTTTACCTCTCAAGAATACGACGACTTCTATGGCCTTCCCATTTTTAATCCAGAAGCCCGTTCCCAATTCCTATCCTTCTCTCCAAAAGATCTAACCATTCCCTTCGCTGACCCTTCCGATCAGATCTACTTTCTTTTAACGCTTGCTTACTTTCGTGCCAAGACCTGTCTTATCGATTTCTCATTAAAAGACGCTCGTAACGACTGGATTTATCTTAAATCAAAATATTTTTCTGGGCAAAAGGTTTATAAACGCCTTCCAAACGCCAAACAAAAAACACGCATTCAAAATAAAGTCTTAGAACTTGTTGGATATCAAAGATGGAATGCCTCTTTAGAGTCTTCCTTAGAACTAGACCTCATGATTCGCCGTCACCCTAAAGTTCGTCCTTTTGTAAGAGCCCTGTTGGATGGCATGTTTCGTCAAAAGATTGCTCTTCCTGCCTATTCAACTCTGCAAAGACTCGTAACCAAAGTAGTGACCCAAGAAAAGGCTCGTCTGACTGGCCTTTGCAAGCAATCGCTCACGATCAAAACCAGAAAGATTTGTAAAGCTCTTTTGTCTAACGATTCTATTACGTCCATCAAGCAAGATGCAAAAGAATTTAATCATGGCGAACTTCGAAAGGAGATTGTTAAGAAGGAATTGCTTGCGCCTCTTTTTGAACTATCTGTTGATTTAATGAAGAAATCAGAGCTTCCCAAGCAAACGATAGAATACTATGGATCCCTTGTCCCCTTCTATAGTCTTTATAAACTCAGGCGCATGGACCCAGATCAAGCCTACTGGTATCTCTTCTGCTATACCTTTAGTCGCTATCAAAAAGTGAATGACAACTTAGTTCAGTTCTTTAAACATTTTGTGACTCTTTATGATGAAGAGATCAAAGATCTTGTAAAAGAAAAAATGGAGGACTTGCAAAATAAGCTAGAGCC
>VGCX01000119.1 GCA_016869935.1 Alphaproteobacteria bacterium | reverse complement strand
AGGGGGATCTTTTGGACGTGTCCAATCCAGAGAAATAAGAGCAAGCCTTCTAAAACCTTTTTTCATAACCTCTTCCCTTCCTTGTGCGAGGGTATTGAGACATACGAGAAATATAAAAAATAACTTCATGGTACTGATCCTTATAAAAATCTTCTCCCCATCCAAAAAGGATGAGGAGAAGGAAGCGGTGTTAATGGGTTGTAATGGTCCAACCATTCGTTTGACAAAGGGCTTTAAGATTCTTGTTTTTCTTTGGCTTTTCACTCATTCTAAGTTTTGACCAGAGCGCTCTCAGAGCATTTTCTTCGGCTTCTTCTACCGTTGCCCCTTTCGCTTGTTGAGCGTATTTTTGTTCGCCTTTTTGAATAGTGAATTTAAATTTGTTTTTTGTTGATGGTGGCAAGATAGAAGGAATAGCAGGTATCGCTAAGACAGGATTTTCATCGACAATAAGTCTTTTCACAACCGACGACAGGACTTTAAAAACACGACCCGTTCCTTGCAAATGAGGATAAGCGTTATAATAATCTTCAGCAATAGCACCAACCAAAGCTTCCATTGCATTCGCATAAACTGTTCCAGGACTAACAGTTGGATCTTTCTCTAAAAACTTATCCAGACCTAACGTTTCATATCGTGCAGCAAAATAGGAGTTTGTATTTCTTGATTCTATTTCTTCATGCATAACTGCAGGGGTCATTCCAGGGCGACGACAAATATCTGTAACGAGCCCACGAATTAGTTTATCCCCTTCTGTTTCGAAAGCTTCGAACTGGGCGTTGCCTCGGCTGCTATGGGTGAAAGCGGATCTAAGAAGCCTTAGATCTTTAAAGGCGTACCCTATGACTCTTTGAATTGCCCCTCGCTCTGCCTTTGAAAATTCATCGATTGCACCGTGAGCATGAAATCCTATGGTGATTAAAACTAATAGTCCTTGTTTAAGTATGTTCATAATTTTCTCCTTTGATATTAAACATACCCCCATGGTCTAAAATTTTTTTATGTGTCGGTATCAGGCGTATCACCCTTAATATTCTGATTTAGGGGAAAATACCTTAAAATAGGGCTAGCTTTAAAAATGACTTTTCGTTAGAGTGATGACCCCAAAATAGGAAAGTTTGTGACAAAAGCCGTATTAAATCCTTATGATTTTCCCTTAAAAGCAATTCAAGGAACATCATTTACTAAACGCGAGATTGACGTTATTGCCTGCCTAACATCAGGAAGGTCCTTAAAAGGTATTTCTAATTTCTTGGGAATTCACTATAAAACGCTCGAAGTTCATATGGCAAACATCCGACAAAAACTGGGAATATCTGTCAGAGACTACATCATTGAAGTTCTAGAAAATTTGCCAGAGCTTGCTCTTTTAAAGTGCCGATACCAGCAACTTCAACAGCTCGGGGTTCTTCAAAAAGAACTTCAAAAAACGGCACTCAAACAGGCTATTATTTTTTATACACCTTCTACAAAAAACTTTGCTTATGCCCTTCAAAAACATCTAGCCCCCCTTGCTACCAAGGTATGTTTATGGAAAGGGAAAAGACCTGACGACCCTTTTATATTTTTGACACTTACGGAAATAGAGGGTGGAATTTCTTTATCAAACGACCTGAATGCTGAAAATAATTTTTATTATTCCGTTTTGAAAATACTGAACCCCTCTTTCACATTAAATCCTTCTCTCTCTGTACCGATTTCAACAAATCCTTCCAAAAAAGCTTTTCAAAAAAAATGGCTATTGGTTGCTGCCTTGATCCTGGGATTTATTTTCTATTATTTTTTACCCTCTATAAAGCCCCTATCCTCTTCTTTATTAGAAAGGCCTTCAATACAACAGTCTATCCTTGAAGAGTTTAAAAAAACTTCATCTTCAACAAATCCTTTGGTGATTTTAGTGGGAACTGGCGGCATTGGAAAAACAACCGCTGCACGGAATTTTTTAAAAACAAACCACTTCCATTGGGAATTAAATGCAGAGACAAAAACAACTCTTATGAGTGGGTATAGATCTCTTGCACATCAGTTAGCACAGCAGTTTAACTTAATGCCTCAATTAGAAGAAATTTTGTCGATTCAGAACGCACATTCTCAAGAAACGGAAATCTTAACGTTTGTTCAAAATGCTCTCAAAAAAAATCCTTGGACCTTGCTTTATGACAACGTTGAAACTTGGACAGAAGTTATTCCTTATTTGCCCTTAAGTCATGATACATGGGGGAAAGGAAAAATTCTGATTACTTCACGCAATCAAATAGTCCCTCATCTTGCAAGTCGTATTATAGAAATCCCTACATTGACTGACGAAGAGAAACTCTCTCTTTTCTTAAAATTTTATGCCAAAGAAAAACAAAAAAATGAAACAACGAATTTTTTAAAAAACATCCCCCCTTTTCCTCTCGATATTTTATTGGCCGCTTCTTATTTGAATGCAATTGATATTTCCTACGATGATTATTTAAAACGACTTCAACACTCATCTGATAATTTCAATCACCTTCAAGCGTCCCTTCATGACCGATCAACTCGGCACCAAATCATTGTACAAGCTATAGAATCTATTACAAAAACCAACCCTTCTTATAGCGAACTATTTTTGCTTTGTTGTTTGCTCGATGCTGATGATCTGCCCCTTAAAATTCTAGAAAATCACTCATCGAGTGCTGACGAGTTCATTTATTATATGAAAAAGCATTCTTTGTTAAAATCATCAAAAGAAGGGTTTTTCTTTATTCATAGAAGCACTCAACACCATGGATTGGTTTATTTCAGTCATCACTTAACACCGCTTGTATTAAAGTCCATATTGATGAAATCAATGGATAGCTTAGAAAAAACCTATCAACAAATTTTGCAAAAGGATAAGGCCTATAGTTTGAACCTTCTCCATCACCTAGAGTCTTTTAAAGAAAAGATTAAAACCTTATCGATTGACCCTTCCTCAAAAATGACTCTTATCATTCGTATCAATATTTTAAGAGCATCTATTTATGACAAAGCCTTAAGCCACATACAAAAAGTAAAAAAAATTCTTTCAAAGACTCTTTTGCTTGATGAAAAAATTAATGTCCTTAAAACGACACAGAAGAAATCGCTGTTTGTGGATCTTGCGCGTATGCATGGATTATCGGGTAATTTTCATGAGGCGATTCATTATTACAAAAAAGGCCTGACTTTCTCTTCCCCTGAAGATAGGGCAAAAGGTTTAATTTCTATTGGGTTTGAATACGTATGGCTTAATCAATTCGATCAAGCGAAGCACTATTTAGAAAGTGGAATTGTTGAAGCCCAGAAATTGACTTCGCCAAATAAAAACCAGCTTATCGGCGATGGATACGCCTTTTTGGCAACACTTTATAGTACGACTTTTCTAGATAAAGAGGAAAAGACGTCGTTGGCTTACCTCGAAAAGGCAGAAAAAATTGTTCAATCTCTTCCAAATCATGAACGTCTATTGCTTCGCCTTTATAGAAACAAAGCACAGGTTTATTGTCGAGGGAATCATTATAAAGAATCCCTTGAACACTGCATCAAACCTGCTCGAGAGATTTTGAAAAATCTCTCAGGCCCCAGTCATAATCTGCTTCGCCTTAGCCTGGATGCCTGCGAGGGTGAAATTCTTTTACGACAAGGAAAAGCAACTGAAGCACGTAATCTTTTAGAAAAAACTGTGCAAAAATATTTACAGCTTCTTGGAAAAGATGATGCCTTTATGCTTTTATACCCTCTGGTCCATCATATAGAATCCCTGATTAAGAAT
>VGCX01000118.1 GCA_016869935.1 Alphaproteobacteria bacterium | reverse complement strand
TATTTTGCTGCCAGAAACAGATCTGGGACGGTCCTTAGAAAAAATCGCAAAAGACACCTTTGGTTCGCAAAAAGGTACCGCACTTCACATTTTATTTTACCCCCTAACAGAGGATCCGTGTATTGAGACCGTTGCCAAGTGGGCACGTCAACTGAATTCCTTTAGTCTTGATGCAATTTTCGTCCCTGACAGCAGCCCCTTAACCCAAAAGCTTATCGCTACCCTAAAGTTTAAAGATCTTCGGTCTAAGGGCCTTCGTTTCTTGGGATTATCCGGATGGGATAAGCCAAGTATTTTTAAAGATTCAACGCTACGTGGATTGTGGATTTCAACCCATCGTTCAGAACCTTTACGAGCCTTTCATAAACGCTTTCAAAAAACCTTTCAAACCCCTAGCAGCCCCCTTGAAGCACTTTTATATGACACCATTTACTTTATTGGGTCGAGTTCTAGTATAACAAAACCATCCCTTGAATCCCACAAGACAAAAGGAATTTATGGGTTAGTAAAGGTGAACAAAAACGGCGCCACCCTCCGACCGTGGCATGTGATAGAACACACCGGTCGTGGCGTAAAACTAGTCCAATAAAAAAAGCACCCACACGGGTGCTTTTTAGAATTAAGTGAATAAAGAGATTTCGATTAAGATGGGTCAACATCAGCGATTGTATCTACTACGGTACACCCCTCATAAGGCCATCCCATGCCGTCCGTCACAGGGTCATTCTGACCTGTTTCGTGCTTTAAAAATCCAGGACCAAATTTGGTTGCCGTCGAAACATCTGTTGTACATGTCCATCCAATAATATGATTGCCATTTGAATCAGCAGCAACATCAGCACTACTTGCCTCAGAAAATACAGGCGTATAGACAACTTTAAACCGACCAATCTTCGCCCCATCACGAATTTCTCGTGGGTCGAACATAAAGGTAATAGCCCCTGCTGTGTCAACATGGAGAGTGTTACGTGTTGACCCATCTGGCCCATCATGAAGCCCAACAAAGGATCCTTCTAGAAGTTGGTCTAAAAGAGCTTCTGTATATCCACCAGTATCAGCTCCAAATCCTTCTACTTCCGCAGCGGCAAGGACAGCTTTGATTCCCAAACGCGCCCCAATTAAAGCACGCTGGGCAATCCGCACAGTTTCCCGCGTATCCATCATAACGTGGCTAGGCAATGCGCCGTTATCAGTCCGTTCTACCATATGAGCAGAACTGCTTGATGTGATAGAAACAAACCCAACCCCCAAGATTGTCATTAATGTTTTTTTCATAGTCTTAAACCTCCCGTAATATTTCTTTATTTCTTACAGTGTACTCTAAAAAATAGACCTTGTGAAGATAAAAAAGTTATGGGTTCTTCACGCCCCCGTGAGTTATGACGCCACTATACACTCTTCGTAAGGCCAACCAAGTCCCAGTGTTAAAGGGTGACTGCCTTCTGACGGGATAATAAAATCGGACCCAAGGGAAGAAAGGTTTGCTACAGAACAGTCCCACCCTGTAATAGACGTTTGACTAATAATAGGATCATAAATTAACTGGAACGGGCTTATGGCAAGATTTGGATTGATTTCTGTGGGATTGAAGGAAAAGGTAATGACGTTATTGATAACACTAATATTGATAAGGCCAGAATATTTATTAGCAGTAGAAGAATCAAATGCGGAATAGTCTGGGTAGGACCCTTCTGCAATTTTTAATGTTTCAAACACCCCTCCTACTGATTCTAGCAGTGCCAATTGAATTTGATTCACTAAAGGACGAGGATCTGTTGTTCGTTGCTTTGCAGTATTAAAAACCTGATTTGTCGCTAAATCCATAGCAACGGATTTAACAGAAACGAGAACGCAAATAAGAACGAGCAGTTTATTCATTTATTATTCCCCTCTCAATAAAAAAACCCCCATCTGAGATATGGAGGTGTTTTTTATCTTATCTTGACCTTATGCATCCGGTGTTTCACACCCATCATAGGGCCAGCCAAGACCCAAGGTGATCGGATCTAAAACTTTTGCGCTTGATGTAGAATCATTCGGCCTAATGTATGTAATCCCAAGATCAATATCATTCAAATACGATTTACATGTCCAGTTAATAACGTTGCCCTGGGCATCCTTATGGGGTTTAAAGGTAAATTTGAACGGGGGAATTGAAGCTGAATTGACATGACTAGGATTAAAGTAAACTGTAATGACGTCACCATCAACTGATGGATTGGCCTCAACCGTTAGACTTAATGGAGCACCTAAGTCATCACCTACCTTTGCGAGTCCTGGGAATGACCCCTCATTAAGATCGCTAAATGCATCAGACATATAAGTCCCACTCAAACTTTCGCCGCGGTTTAAGATACCCTTAATCGCAGGAGCTACCCCTCGCAAGAGAGATTGAACCCGAAAAATAATAGGGCGTGTATCCAAAATTACGTGACTTGGAATATTTCCATCTGTTGTTAAGGCAATGGGATACGCACTTGACTTTTGACTAAAGCTAAAAACCCCCAAAACTGTTGCAAGTAAGTATTTTTTCAATTGGTATCCTCCCTAAATGTTTTTATTTAATTTTAGCATACTTTCCTGAAAGTACAAGACGTTTTATTAAGGTTGCTGCGGTTGAATCTCGCATCCAGCATAGGGCCAGCCAAGGCCGGAAGTGACCGGGTCAATCCCTGATGAAACGCTGATATAGTTCGATCCCAAGTTAGAGCTGCCTGCCGTTGAAGCACAAGTCCATCCACCGATCGCACCACCATCAGGCGCTGGGCTATAAACAAGAGTCCACTCCATCGAAGCACCAGGAATAATTTCTGACAGATCAAAGGTAAACGTAATCGCACCGTTTAAAGCAGTAACATCTGCACTGTCTTTCAGGCCCGAAAAAGATCCTTCATTCAAATTGGGTATTGGTCCATTGTGGTTACCGTTTCCTTGACTTTCCACATAGGCCAAAGCCGCCTGCACGCCGCCTGCTGAATTGCGCATAGCTTCCTGAAGGGCCCGAACCACAGGGCGCTTATCTAAAATCACATGACTTGGAATATTGCCATATTGGGCTGTTGTCATCACATAAGCAGCGGATTCCCTTGCCACAAATGTTATAATGCTACCCAAAATGAAAAGATGTTTTTTCATGACTAACGCCTACCCAAAGTTTTTTATCGTTTATAATTTCAGAATGCCATATTCCTAAAAAATTTGCACGCAAAAATAAAAACCCCCGCAGAGAGAGCGGGGGTTTTTGGTTTGTGACAATACTTATTACATAGATGCGACAACTGTACATCCTGAGAACGGCCAACCAAGACCATCCAATACCGGATCAAGTGCCGTCACATTTCCTTTGATATAGTTAGCACCAAGATTTTGGTATCCAACTGTACTTGTACAAGTCCAACCACTAACAAACCCTTCAGGTCCTGAAGTCGCTGTATATTTAATTTCCCCTGTGACGTCTGTCCCTGACAAAATTTCAGAGGACTTAACTCTAAATGTTAAAGATTTGTCACCTTTCACAACAACTTCATCTGTTCCTGCAAATGATCCTTCTAGCAGAATTGTCTTCTCGGAATAATTTATATAACCAAGAGCTTCTGCTTGTGCCAAAGCTGCTTGAATCCCAGGAGCCATATTGCGCGCAGCCGTCTGCATCGCATTTACCAAAGGACGTGTGTCCATGATAACATGACTTGGAATTGTTCCATACACTGTTGTTGGCATATCATACGCATTGGCTTCGAACGACAACCCTAATACCGTAACGGCACTTAATAAAACTTTCTTCATGAGTTTCCTCCCTCTTCTGTTAATT
>VGCX01000117.1 GCA_016869935.1 Alphaproteobacteria bacterium | reverse complement strand
CATTATATTATTACAGACACGGTAACAAAATTGCCTTTGCGTCCGAGATTAAGCAGTTTAAGCATATTTCAGGATGGAAGAATGCTCTTAATCCTTACATGTTGGATGAATATATTCATAAAAGTCACTGCGATAACAAACAGGAAACACTTTATGAAAACGTTTCTCAAATCCTTCCAGGACACTTTATGGAAAAGGGAGAAATCAAACAGTGGTACACTCTTAAGCATCACATCCAATCCCAAACGCTGCCTGATCAAGAGGCAACGGAACAATTTAGAGATCTTTTTGAAGATGCGGTTCGCTTAAGGCTGCGCTCTGATGTGCCTGTTGGCGCCTGCCTTTCGGGGGGTCTTGATAGTACATCGATTGTGTCCATGATTCGAAAAATCCAAGGACCCAACCACCCAATTCATACCTTTAGTTCTGTTTTTCCAAGTCATACTGTTGACGAATCCCAATACATCGATGCTTTGGCCCAAGATAAAAACCTAACGTCCCATAAAAACTTTCCCTCTATGGAAGAGTTTTTAGAGGTAGTAGATAAAATGCTTGATCAGCATGATTTACCCTTTCTCTCAACAAGTATTTTTGCACAATGGAAGACATTTGAAAGCGCCAAAGAGCAGGGTGTTGTTGTGCTGCTTGATGGACAAGGAGCTGATGAATCCTTGCTTGGATACCCAGGTATGCTCAATGGAATTTTATTTGATTATCTTAAAGGTTTTAATTTCCTAGATCTTTACCAATTTTTCAAATGGCAATCGATTTATAACCAGCATTCGTTCCAAAAAGTTTTATTACTTGCCTTACAACAACGACATCCAGGTTTTTATGGCTTTTTGATCAAGCTCAAAGGACATGAACGGGAATTTAACGAAGATCCAATTTCAACAATCTTGGATGTCAGTCTTTATCATTTCACTAATCATCTTCAAAGCCTTCTTCGCTACGAAGATCGCAATAGCATGACTTTTTCAAGGGAATCCCGCCTTCCTTTCTTAGATTATCGATTGGTTGAATTTATTTTATCCCTTTCCATTCGCCAAAAATTCAGAAATACTCAAACCAAATGGATTTTAAGACAAGCTATGCGTAATATTAATTTGGATATTATCCTAGATCGCCGAGACAAAATCGGATTTGCAACCCCTGAAAGTATCTGGGAGAAATCCCTTCCTCAAGGATCTGGAGGATTTAAGGAATTTATTTTTAGTCGTTGGATGGAAAGACAAAATCATGTCTAAGATAAAAATCTCTATTGTCGGTTGTGGATATTGGGGTAAAAACCTGGTTCGTAATTTTTCAGAACTGGGTGCACTTCATTCTGTCTGTGATGCCAATTCTAGTCTTGCTGATAAAGTTTCTGAAACATACAGCATTCCAGCACTTACATTTGAGCAAGTTTTATCCAGTGATTGTGATGGTATCGTGATTGCAGCCCCCGCTATACAGCATTTCGACTTAGCTCAAAAAGCTTTAAAAGCAGGCAAACATGTGTTCGTAGAAAAACCATTAGCCTTAAAAGTTGAAGATGCAAAGACCCTTTGTGCTCTTGCACAAGATTTAAAGCTTACGCTTATGGTGGGACATCTTTTACAATACCACCCAGCGTTCCTAGAATTAAAACAACTGATCGCAAAGGGTAATCTTGGACGATTGCAATACATCTATTCAAATCGTCTTAATCTTGGCAAGTTTCGGAATGAAGAAAATATTTTGTGGAGTTTTGCGCCTCATGATATTTCGATGATTTTGGCTCTTGCAGGCGATTTGCCAGAATCTGTTTATGCCACAGGGGCTTGTCACTTGAATCCCCACGTTCAAGACGTCACAACAACCCATTTATCTTTTAAGAATGGCATTAAAGCGCATATCTTTGTTTCTTGGCTGCACCCCTATAAAGAACAAAAACTTGTCGTAGTTGGAGATCGTGGTATGGCGGTGTTTGATGATGGCTTACCCTGGAACGAAAAATTAAAACTTTATCCCCATCAAGTCACCTGGGTCAATGGTCTCCCGCAACCAGAAAAAGCTGAAGTTATCAATATTTCTTTAGCAGAATCAGAACCTCTTAAATTGGAATGCCAACATTTTGTTGATTCTATTGCAACGAATAATAAGCCACGCACTGATGGTGAAGAAGGACTTCGCGTACTACAGGTTTTAGATGGCGCACAAAGATCTATTCACACCCATACAAATGTTTCTCTAGAAACAGAGGTTTCCCCTTTTTTTCTCCATGAAACATCTATTGTTGATGAGGGGTGTGCGATTGGTAAAGGCACAAAGATTTGGCATTTTTCTCATATTTTAAAGGGCACAAAAATTGGTGAAAATTGTGTCATTGGTCAAAACGTTGCAATCGGCCCCGATGTTGTTATTGGAAATCGTTGTAAAATCCAAAATAATGTGAGCCTTTATAAAGGAGTTATTTTAGAGGACGGTGTTTTCTGCGGACCTTCTTGTGTATTCACGAATGTTCACACCCCCAGAGCTGAAATTGAGCGAAAAAATGAATTCCGCACGACATATGTTGAAAAAGGCGTCACCATTGGTGCAAATGCTACCATTATCTCTGGAAATAGATTAGGTGCTTACAGCTTAATAGGTGCAGGGGCTGTTGTGACAAAAGATGTCAAACCCCATGCAATTATGGCTGGAAACCCAGCACGCCAAATGGGTTGGGCGAGCCATGCAGGTGAAAAACTAGGGGAAGACTTAACCTGCCCTCGAGAAAAAAGAAAATATAAAGTCGTTAATAATCAATTGATTGAGATAAAGTAAATGCAATTTATTGATCTGAAAACCCAGCTTAATCGAATCCGTCCTCAGATTGATCTAGCCATTAAGAAAGTTCTGGACCATGGTATTTTTATTATGGGCCCTGAAGTGCAGGAATTTGAAAAACAGTTGGCTCAATTTTGTGGTGTAAAACATGCCATATCATGCGCAAATGGGACAGATGCATTGGGTTTGGGCCTTATGGCCAAAAATATAAGCGCTGGCGATGCTGTTTTTGTTCCCTCCTTTACTTTTGCTGCAACTGCAGAAGTTGTATCGTGGGTGGGCGCAACCCCTGTCTTTATTGATTCTCTTGAAGATACCTACAATATGGACCCCAAAAGCCTTGAACAGGGAATTAATTACGCTAAAAAATTAGGCTTAATTCCCAAAGGGATTATTCCTGTGGACTTATTTGGACAGCCTGCCGATTATGATGCCATTCAAACAATCGCTGATGAACATAATCTTTGGATCATGGCGGATGGCGCCCAAAGCTTTGGTGCTTCTTACAAAGGCCGCAAGGTTGGCAATATTGGCGATATGGCAACGACCAGTTTTTTCCCGGCAAAACCTTTAGGGTGTTACGGCGATGGTGGTGCGATCTTTACTAATGATGATGAACTGGCAGCTGTAATTAAGTCCTTGCGTGTTCATGGACAAGGAGCGGATAAATACGATAATGTCCGTATTGGCATGAATGGAAGATTAGACACTATTCAAGCCGCCATTCTTCTTGAGAAACTAAAAATTTTTCCTGATGAGCTAATAGCGCGTCAAAAGACAGCAGATGCGTATAATGATGGTCTAAAAAATACGGTAAAAGTTCCGCATGTAATTGATGAGGCAACATCCGCTTGGGCACAGTACACCGTTCGTCTTCCAAATCACGTTGACCGTACAAAATTAATGGCGGATTTGAAAGACGCTGGTATTCCAACCATGATTTATTATATAAAACCCCTTCACCTCCAGACTGCTTACAAGCACTATCCCACAGCGATTGGTGGAGCATTGCCAGTTTGTGAAGCTTTGGCAAACGAAGTATTGAGCTTACCCAT
>VGCX01000116.1 GCA_016869935.1 Alphaproteobacteria bacterium | reverse complement strand
AATTTCGTTAACAACAGCTTTAACCCCAGGCACCTGCCACGCCAAACGGACAGCGTCTTCTTGCATCGCTTCTGTTGGCACACAACCCATCAAAAGAAGGTTTCCCTCGTAAGCGTTACTTTTTACATAATAAAAAAGCTTATGATCATAATCAAACAAGCTAAAATGGTACCGGGTGCGGAGCTCTCCATCGGATACATACCCCCCAAGTCCCCGCTCTTGGGAAGAACTATCCAGGGTTGAAAAGGTTGAGGAAACAAAACTGACTGGCGAACAAGCGGTCATAAGTCCCAAAAAACTAAAAAGAATACCTCTGAAAATATTGATCATTTGAATCTCTATTGCTATTTTTACTTAAGAATAAGGAAAAGCCTTCTGGGCGTCAATGCCATTTAATCTCTGGTAACCCTTAAAAAAACTAAGAAGCAATGAAAGTTTTGGATAAAAATTGAACCGATTTAAATTAATAATTGAATATGATGGGACGCCTTATGCTGGATGGCAAAGACAAGAAAACGCCCCAAGTGTTCAAGAATCCATCGAAACAGCGATTGCAGCTTTTACAGGGAATATTCCAACGCTTTATGTGGCCGGTAGAACAGATGCAGGCGTTCATGCCACGGGACAAGTAGCTCATGTTGATATTCCTGATCGTTTTGATGCAAAAACGATTCTAAGGGCCACGAATGCTCATCTAGTATCTCAGCCGATTTGTATTACAAATGTAGAACCTGTTGCATCCGATTTTCATGCACGCTTTGATGCGAAGAAAAGGTTTTATACCTATAAAATTATTAATCGGCCTGCCCCGTTAACGATCGATCGTCTCTATGCTTGGCATATCTCCCAACTCCTTGACATAAAAGCAATGCAAGAAGGTGCGGCTTTTTTAGTCGGCACCCATGATTTTTCAACTTTCCGAACGGTTCATTGTCAATCAAAGTCTCCTACCAAGACCTTAGACGACATTTCCATCACACAAGAAGGTCATATCACTTTGATCCATGTTAGCGCCCTCTCTTTTCTTCATCATCAGGTCCGCAATATTGTTGGGACCTTGGTGCTTGTTGGCAAAAGGCAATGGTCGCCTCAAGAGGTACAAAAAGCCTTGCTGGCCAAAGATCGGGCCGCTGGAGGTCCTACAGCACCCCCTCATGGGCTTTATTTGACCAAAGTTTTGTATGAATGAGGAAAAGCTAAAACTTGTGAGGGCGAAAGGGTAAATTAAGGTGTGCTGGTTCGACTAGTCTGTCTTCGCCCTGATTAAGTCCGAGACAAAATTGGGATTCCAGCCCCCCTACGCTAAAGCTTCGGCGGGCACGCCTAGCTCTACCTCGCTTCAGGTAGCTTCCTGGCGTCAGCCACCCGAAGCTCGCAGAGCGTAGGGTGGAGGCCGGGACCGGAATCGAACCGACGTACAAGGATTTGCAGTCCTCTGCATAACCACTCTGCCACCCGGCCAAAGGTATATTTGTGATTTTTTTATATGCCCATAAAGATAGGAGCCGGTCAAGAGGATTTTTTTAGGGATATCGTGAAGAAACTGTTTCCTTCTTCCACAATTTATTCACCAACCATTGTCCAAGAAGCAATCCACACCCAAGCCATCCAAGGGCGCAAAGAATAAGTGGAGTTAAGAAAGGGGAAGCAATCGATGGCGCTGCCCATTTCATAACGCTGGCTGGTTGATGAAGGGTTTGCCACCATTCTACAGACCATTTGATAATAGGCAGATTAATACTTCCAAAAAGAGCTAATAATGATCCATTATAAGCCCCTTGCTGTTTATTGCGGAAGGCGCTCACCAAAATAATATATCCCCAATACAAAAACCATAAAACAAGAACGGACGTTAGCCTTGCATCCCACACCCACCAAGTTCCCCAAGTGTAGGCGCCCCAAATCATACCACTGACCAAACAAAGAGTCGTAAAACCAAGGCCAACAAAGGCTGATGCCCTCGCTACCAAAAAACTTAAAGGTATTTTCCAAACAAGATAGATGATGCTTGAGAGGAAAAGTAAGGCGTAAGCTCCACTCGACAGCCACGCAACAGGAACATGAAGATAGAGGATTTTAAAAATTGGACCCTGAACAGCGTCCGGCGGCAGCATTAACACCCAACCATATCCAATTCCAAACCCAAGAATTGTTAACACGAATCCTATGGTGTGAATTATTTTTGAAATTTTTTTAAAAATATGAGGGGTAAAAATACTTAGAGACATTTTACTACTTATTGTTAACCGCTTCTTTTAAGGCTTTGTTGGCAATCATAAGGGTTAAAGGCAAGTAAAACAACAAAATTCCAATACTTAAGAGGGAAATAGAAAAAGAAGCTTTTTGTTCCAACACGCACAAAAGTCCTAAATATAAAGGAATATAAAAAGGAAAGGTAATAATGAGAACCCCGCCTTTCAGGGTTTCAGCCCCTAATAAAAGGGCATTAATCATAAGACTTGTAAAAATAAGGCTTAAAAGAATCGAGAGTACTAAAATAAAAACAGAACAAAACAAGAACGAATGCAGAAAAGACGTAAGAAAAGCAAGAGGAATACCAAAAACAATAAACCACAAAAGACCTTTACTCAGAAGAACCGGAAGAAGCGTTTTTTGCCTTGCCCAAACCATATCCAAAAATCCGTAATGATAATCATCCTTTAATGCCTCACTGATTCCTTGAGTCAGAATCAGAAACAAGAAAAAAAAGCTAAGTGAGGGAGAAATTTTTGTTTGAGAGAAGCTCGAAAAGAAGATCATCATGCCATAAAGAAGGATGCAGCAAAGTCCTTCTAAATTGCGAAAAACTAAAAGAGTTATATCTCTTTTGAGAATGGATTGTACAAACATTTGCTATTTTCTATTCATCATTTTTAAGCATAAATATTTTTTCTTCAGAAAGACCCGTTGTTCGAGAAACTATATCACAAGAAAGTCCCTCTTTAAGCATTTTAAGAGCGATCTCTCTTTTTTCTTGAGCAATGCCCTCAACTCTTCCCTCAGCCCTTCCCTCAACTCTTCCCTCTGCTTTGCCTTTATTGACCAGCTTTTCACGGATGGCCTTTTCGGAAGAGCGTTTCATATCTACACCATCATAGGTCCTGATTTCTTCCTCCGTCCAAGAATATCGGTCGAGTTCATGGTATGCCCTCTCCATAATCCGATCATCCCCGATGATGTTGGTCAGGTCCCCTTGGCTGGTCTCTGGGGCAGACTTAAAAAAATGCGCCCACTTTTCTATCATGTTGTTTAAATCATCTTTTGCTTTTCTAAATTTTGGAAGCTCTAAAAAGCAAAAAGAAAAGTCCTTGAGATCCTGTTCCTGCGTTTTAATGTCCTGGATGCGGTGATGGGATAAATACGCTTCTTTTGTTGGAAACAGGACATGGCTGGTAATGGCGAGAAACGTAACTTCCTTTAGATCCTTGTATTCAACCCCTCTTTCTCTCTGCTGGATATAGGTCTTAGAGGCATAAAACTGCGCTCTTTTCTCAAACCCTGGTTCACTATCAACCTGCATTTCAACGATAAAATGATTCCCTGCAAAATCCCGACACAGAACATCCACAATACTTTCCCGTTGAGACGAAATCTCTGGGTCCTGAGCGTTCTTTAAAAAGGTCACGTCTTCAATCGGATTCGCCGTTCGCTCAAAGATATCATTCAAAAAATGAATCAGGATATCTTTGTTCCTTTCACTGCCAAAGATACGTTTGAAGGCTCTGTCATTCTTCGGGTCTAAGAATTTTGTAATCATGAACATGATTCCTTATGGGTTTTGGTTATAATACCAGCACAGTCGCTAGTCCTTGAGCTACTTTACAGAAACCAATCACCAAAAGGAAAGCTTTATTCAGTTGAAAAAATTTTGTTTTTTCTCTTTTTTGGAAGAAAAAAA
>VGCX01000115.1 GCA_016869935.1 Alphaproteobacteria bacterium | reverse complement strand
ATTTCGATCATGGGGAACAAGGATTGTTTCAATATCAATACGCTCTAATACCTCAAGGGTTGCCCCTGGTGTTTTAATATCCATATCAGCAGGAATTTCGAGCGCATGGTGCCTTGTAACTTCAAACTCATCAGGCACATCTTTTGTCAAACCTAATGTTTCTTTGACTCCAGAGCATCCACTTAAGCCAAGGCAACACAGAAGAAAAACATTCTTAAGAGTGATTTTTTGCATCACGATAATTTGTCCACATTAAAATCATAACACCCACAACGATTGCACTATCAGCAACATTAAAAGCAGGCCAATGATAGTTGTAGAGATGAAAGTCTAAGAAGTCAACTACGGCTCCTCGATAAAGACGATCGATAATGTTGCCAATCGCCCCACCCATGACCATAGAAAGGGGCAGAATAAGAGGTCCTTTTTTTTGACCCCACAAAAAAATAAAAATCCCAATACTAACAATCGATGCCAATAGAGTTATCATCCAAAACACCCAATCAGCCGACAGGTTAAAAAAGCCAAAGCTAATGCCGCGATTCCAAGTCAAAACCAAATTAAAAAAAGAGGAAACTTCAATTGGCAGCGCGCACGCATACTTTAAAATAAGGGCCTTTGTTATGTGATCAAGGGCTATAACGGTTCCAGAAATTATGAAAATAAATCGACGCATTTTAAAGGCTCTCTACCGCATCTTCACATCTAGTACAAATATGAGGATGATGTTCGCTTTTTCCAACTTCCGGCAAAACTTGCCAACACCGCTCGCATTTATTGCCTTCCGCCAATCCAACAAGGACAAAAACCCCAGCAACATCTTCTAGTGTAAAAGCTGCTCTTTCTGGTTTTCCTAAAACCAGTTGCACTTGAGATGTAATACAAATTTCTGATAGAGGTTGGTCTTTTAGAGTATGATACGTATTTTCATCTTCCACATAAATATGAGGACATCCTTGAAGGCTGGATCCGATTGTACCTGCAGCACGTTCTTGCTCTAAAGCGCCCGTTACTACACGGCGAACATATCGAATAACAGTCCATTTTTTATCCAACGCTTCTTGAAACCATTTTGGATCCAAATCAGGAAGACGTTCCAAATGCACGCTGCTTCCTTTAAAACGATGTTGCCAGGCTTCTTCTGCTGTAAAGGAAATGATTGGAGAAAGCCAAATGGTCAAACAACGGAAAAGATGATAAAGAACTACTTGTGTTGCTTGATATTTTAAACTCGTCCGCGCATCGCAGTATAAAACATCTTTTCGAATATCAAAATAAAACGAGGACAGCTCAACATTACAAAAATGATAGAGCTCTTTGAAAATGCCATTTAAATCATGGGCTTCTGTTTTTTCTCGAATGCACTGATCCAAAACAGATAAGCGATGAAGAACCCAGCGTTCCAACTCTGGAAGATCTTTATACTCCAAGGATGGAACCTCTTTTTCTTGAAGATTTCCTAAAAGATAGCGCAGTGTATTTCTAAGGCGTCGGTAAATATCTTCGTATCGCTTAAAGTGATCTCGGCTTAAGCGAATATCATCATTATAATCAGACCCAACAGCCCAAAGTTTTAAAATATCAGCCCCATAGTCTTTAATAACATCGTCAAGCGTAAGGGCGTTTCCGCTTGATTTAGACATCTTTTTTCCATCGCCCCCGACGATATAGCCGTGCGTTAACACTGCTTTATAAGGGGCACTCTGCCGCGTTCCAACAGAGGCCATAAGGGATGATTGGAACCATCCTCGATGTTGATCAGATCCCTCCAGATATAAATCTGCAGGCCAAGAAAGATTGGGGTTGTTTTCCAAAACGAAGGCATGGGTTACCCCGCTTTCAAACCAAACATCGACCACATCTTTGATCATTTCATAGTCATTTGCGTTATACTCTGATCCTAAGAAATCACTTGCAGACCTTGCGAACCACGCATCCGATCCTTCTTTGGAAAACAGATCAAAAATACGTTGATTAACCGCTGCATCCTTTAAAGGAAGTCCTGTTTCTTTATGGACAAAAATCGCAATCGGCACCCCCCAAGGACGTTGACGAGACAAGCACCAATCAGGACGATTTTCGACCATGGATTGAATCCGATTTTTACTTTGTGGCGGTAACCATTGAACATCGTTAATAGCCTTTAGGGCCTCTTCCCGAAGACCATTTTTATCCATAGAAATAAACCACTGGGCTGTCGTTCTAAAAATGAGCGGCGCCTTTGACCGCCATGAATGAGGATAGCTATGGGTAATATCAGATCGTGCGACAAGCGTTTCACTTTCTGTTAAGGCCTCTATCACAGGATCATTAGCCTTAAATACATGAAGCCCTGCAAAAAGAGGCACATGGGAATGATACACCCCATCTTCGCCAATTAGTTCTGGGATTTCTAAATTATGAGTCTTTCCAAGGACAAAATCTTCAAGCCCATGACTTGGTGCTGTATGAACAAATCCCGTTCCTTGATCTGTCGTTACATGATCCCCCTCAAGAAGTGGGACAGTAAAATCATACCCTTTTCCATAAAGGGGATGACGACAGAATAAACCCTTAAACTCAGAGCCTTTAAAGGATTTTAAAATTTCATACGCGTCTAATCCCGCTTGATGAACAAAGGCTTTTACCAAATCTTCTGCCACTAATAAGTGGCCCTGGTTCGTCTTCAAAAGGACATAAGATATATCTGCAGAATAAGCAACAGCCCGATTGGCTGGAAGTGTCCAAGGGGTTGTGGTCCAAATTACCACAAAAGCATTGTGCAGCAAAGGATCTTTGGGATTATCCAGCGCAAACTTTACATAAATAGACGGGGAAACTTTGTCTTTATATTCAACCTCAGCCTCTGCTAAAGCGGTTTTTTCAACCACAGACCATTGAACGGGTTTAACGCCTCGATAAAGATCTCCAGACATCAAAAATTTATGGAGCTCTTTAACAATGATTGCTTCCGATTCGGGCTTCATCGTTAAATAAGGATCATCCCACGTGCCAAAAGCGCCCAAGCGTTTCAAGCTTTTCTTTTGAACCTCCACCCAGTGGGCTGCATAATCACGACATTCTTTTCGAAATTCTAAAATCGGCACATCATCTTTATTTTTATTCTGGGCCCGATAGCGTTCTTCTACCTTCCATTCAATGGGCAAGCCATGGCAATCCCACCCGGGAACAAAGGGAGTATACTTTCCGCTCAGCCGCTGATATTTCAGAATCATATCTTTCAGGCATCGATTGAAAGCATGCCCCACATGCGCATCTCCGTTGGCATAGGGAGGGCCATCGTGCAGCACAAATTTTTTACGATTTTCTTTATTTTCAAAAAGCTTTTGATTGAGGTCGATTTTTTCCCAAAACGCCAAAATCTCTGGCTCTTTTTGGGATAAATTTGCCTTCATCGAAAAGTCAGTCTTGGGTAGAAAAACGGTATTTTTATAATCCATAATTGCGCTCTATTTTTTATGCTTACAGCATCCAGAAACTTTTTTCACAGGAACCATCAACGTTTGATCACACTGTCCTTCAAAAGAAAGTGTCAGCGAGATCATATTCCCCTGCTCTAAGGGCTTTTTAACTGTCATCAACATAATATGAAGTCCCCCTGGCTGTAAAGCAACAGTCGATCCAGGATTAACCATAATATAAGGAATGGGACGCATGCGATAAATATCACCGTCTTTTAAATGGGTATGCAGTTCCACGTGGCCGCACGCATCAGACTTTGCTCCCATAAGCTTCAGATGCTTTTCCGTTGGATTGGTTATCGTTAAAAACACGGCACCATTGGGGCCTGTTGTTGACTTGGCGTAAATGTTTTCAATAATCGCCGAATGACTTAAAAAAGGAATAAGAAAAAGGGCATACAAAACACGATAAAAAGACATAACTTCTAAAACTCCAGAAAGTTCCTCTTTTATAAAG
>VGCX01000114.1 GCA_016869935.1 Alphaproteobacteria bacterium | reverse complement strand
AAAGTCCCCCCAACGCGTTATTAAAATTCTTAAAGAAGTAACCGTCAAAACGGACTATGGCTTTGCCTCTCTTTCCCCTGCCTCAGGATTTTCAGCAGAAGCGATGATTACGTTTGCTGGCCGGGACGGAATGAAAGCCCAAACGTTTAAGTCAAAAAATCTTCATGATTCTTTTAAGAAAGACTTAGCCCGCGCTAGGACATATGGTTTTTATTCGGACGTTGAAAAATTAAAAGCTGCAGGACTCGCCCGTGGAGGTTCTTTAGAAAATGCGATTGTTTTTGATCAGGGAAATGTTTTAAACCCTGAAGGCCTTCGTTTCGAAGATGAATGCGTTCGTCACAAAGTGCTTGATATGATTGGAGATCTCTACCTTGCAGGCGCCCCCATTCAAGGGCATTTTAAAGGTCAAAATTTTGGACATTCTTTGAATAACCTTCTTCTTCATGAACTTTTTTCCGATAAAAGTACCTGGAAAGATTATTACGAAACGAAAGAGGTTTCTTTTGTCTATGGTCAATCCCTCTATCAAGAAAGATTACGTCCCGCTGTTGCTTAGATTTTCATTATTTGATATATATAAAAAATGTTTATGATCTTATTTTTTATATTACTCTTGTCTTTTGAAACACATGGATCGACAACAACTGATATTGAGTCAAGACCCCTCAGCTTTATTCAACTTATAAAAAATAATTTGAATACTAGAACCTTTGCCATTAAAGACCGAAAAACAATGGAACAAGTTGGGTATATCGATACAAGTTTTGATGATAATAAAACAATACAAATTAATAGATTTGAAATAGAAGAATCTCATAGAGGTCAAGGTTATGGTTTTCAAGGCCTAAAAGCCCTTTTAAATATACTTAAGCCGAGAGTAGCAGATGAGGACATAATGATTCGTTTAATTGTATGGAAAGATAATATTCCGGCAATAAAATTATACACAAAAATGGGTTTTGAGAAATGCAGCGGTAAAGAATTGATTGAGGGATATCTATGGATGTCACGAACGATTGGAAAAGATTATAGAGGCTAGGTTTTCTTCTACAACATCAATTGATAAATCCCTTAAATTATTGCTCTGTATCACCTCTGTTTTAAAGCCTCGAGGGGCATAATGTTCTGGAACAGAGGAATAAGAAAAAAGCAGTAATGACGGACAGTGTGTTACAGCTATGATATGCATGGGACCCGTATCGTGGCCCAAGGCACCAACAGCGCCCCTTCCAAGGGGACCAAGATCAAAAAGAGTCGTTTGATTCATAAGATTAATAGCCTTAGGGCATATCTTTTGGATTGTTAAAATGGCTTCCTTTTCTTCAGAACGCCCAATAATGACAGGGGTAATGCCTTGGTCAACAAGCCAATTTCCTATAGCTCCATATCGATCCGCCGGCCATCTTTTATGAGGTTGCGTTGGGGAACAGCCTGGAACAAATAAAAAGTATTTTTTGGGAAGTTGAAATTGTTTAATATCCGACTGTAACCATTCCGCATGGGGTGTTGGAACCTCTCGAATCCCAGCGGTTTCTAAAAGTTTTTTATGTCGATCATAAATATGAAGCTGATTTTGACGGGGATCCGTATAAGCAAAATCCGCGCCAACATGCTTACTGCACCATAAAGGGCAAGGATTAAAAAACGATTGCATTATTTTTAAATAAAAACGTGTTCGCTTTGATTTTTGTAAATCATAAACTCGATCAAACTTTCCTTTTGCCAATCGCTGAAAAAGCTTCCAGCATTTTATGGGATTTTTTAAAGGACGCGGGCGATCTTCAACCCATACTTCATCAAAAAGACCCATCGCTTCTGCAAGAGTTTTATAGGGCGGGGTCGTTAAAAGCACAATATGATCTTGGGCGTGAAAGGTTCGAATCGCCTGAAATGCTCCATGGGCAAAAATCATATCCCCTAAAGCCCCATGCTTAATAATTAAAATGCGCTGTTGTTTTTTCAATGGGTTTTTCCCGCAAGACTTTTATAAAGAGTCAATGTTCTTGAAAGCATTAAATCATTCGTAAAGTTTTGTTGAATATGCTCAATCGCTGCCTTTGACATGACTTTGTATTCTTTTATGTTTAACGAGAGCGCTTTTTCTAAATAATACGCCAGCGCCTCAACATTTCCTGGCTCATAAAGCCAGCCCGTTTTATCGTGTAGGACAATTTCTTGAGCGCCCCCATGGTTGCTCGCAATAATAGGGCGACCCACGGCGCCTGCTTCTGCCATTACGCGACCAAACGCTTCAGGGTCTGTAGACGCAGAAACAACCACGTGAGCTATTTTGTAAAGGGAAACCAAATCTTCGGTTGCAGGCAAGATACGAACGGATAATTCTAGCTTATTACTTTGAATAAATGATTCTATCTCTTGATAATATCCTTGATTTTTTTTGTTTGAGGGCCCCACGAAAACACAATAAAATTTCTGCGGATTCTTAAGAAGCGTCAGCGCTTTCAAAAGATTCAGATGCCCCTTCCACCGGGTTATCCGTCCGGGAAGAAGGATAATTTTTTTATCCAACGGCAGGCGGTAATCTTCAGAAAGCTTTTTAAGACGCCCTGCCTCTAGAGGAAGAGTATTAAAGGTTTTCAAGCTAACGCCCCGGGGAATAACCGTGATTTTTTTAGAGGTCACTCCATCATAATGCGTTACAATATGATTCTTAATAAAGGTCGAAGGGGCAATAATCTTTTGACCTTTTGTCATGATGCTATTGTAAAACTTTTTTAATTTATTGGAAAAATTATAGGTCCCATGAAATGTCGTTAAAAAGACAACCTTTGTTTTTCTTGTGGCTAGCCAAGCACTCCAAGCAGGAGCACGGCTACGGGCATGAACAATATCAACATGATAGTTTTTAATGACCCGCCGAATCCGAAAAGAATTCAGCCAAAGCGTAAAAGGGTTTTTGCTATGAACTGGAAGAATGATATGGGGAATCTTTTCTTTAAGAAGCGTATAGACGAGCTTTCCCCCAGAAGAAATAACGATCGACCCATACCCATTATCTTTTAAGTATTTCGCAACATCTATGGTGCCTCGTTCAACCCCTCCCATATTCAGTTGAGGAATAATTTGTAAAACAGTTAAAGGTTTTCGTGCTTTTGTCATGATGTCTCAAAATACCAAAGAGCCTCCTAAGAGTAAATGCAGATTAAGTCCATTTTTTTATAAAACATATCGATTTTGGATTAATTTCAAAATTTTTCAACCAATTAGAGGTAGAAATTTAAAATTAAATAATATCTAATTTAGTTGTTATTAACGATAAAAAAGAAAGGAGAGTACCATGACAAAGATGACTAGTTTTGCGACATTCGCGCTACTACTTAGCCATATGTTCACATTTGGCATTCCTTAATCCTTTTGGATTGTAACCCTGGAAAGCTCCCCTTACCCCCGTAATGGGGGGCTTTCTTTCATGATAGAGTAGCGCCATTTTTCTTGGAAAACAAGGCTTTCAAAGATTGGTCTTAAAAAAATCCCTTTCCTTTTGACCCAAAAATTGCTATCTATACAAATAATCTTAGAAAGAAAGGATGTGATTTATATGAGAGTAAGCGTTCGCGACAATAACGTTGACCAAGCGTTGCGTATCTTGAAAAAGAAACTGCAACGAGAGGGCGTTTTTCGTGAAATGAAGCTCCGTCGCTGCTTTGAGAAGCCTTGTGAACGTAAGGCGCGTGAAAAAGCAGAGTCACTTCGTCGAAGTCGGAAACTTCAGCGGAAAAAATCCGATCGGTTCTAAGATACGATTAAGGCGTATTTTTTGGACAAAATTTAAAAGCGTGGGGAATTAAATCCACGCTTTTTTTATGGGCCTCTCAACCTTATCTTTTCTAGAAAAAAGAAATATTTTTCATAAAAATGAAAAAGAAAATTTCTTGCTTTTTATTTGTTTTTTTATTCAGGACTCATTAAATAAA
>VGCX01000113.1 GCA_016869935.1 Alphaproteobacteria bacterium | reverse complement strand
GTGAAAGCCTCTTCTACGCCGTGTTTCTGCATCCATTTGAATAAAAAATGACGCAATGTTTTTGGAACTATTTTTTCTTTAATTCCTGCTTTTTGGTCTTTGATGTAGGAACAATATAAAAATTACATAACACCTCTCAAAACCTTTACTATCAACAGTTTCCAGGTACTAAAAATTTTAAGTCAATTTTGTAACTCATTGATTTTACTGACCTTTTTTCTTCTTTTTTTCAACAGTTTTCTGCAAATAGACTTCTCACTAAAATCACTACAAAGTGAGGCCTCTATAACCCCAAGCAGTTCTAATTGCATCCATCCCTTCAGATGAAAATCTATTGCCAGTTAAATGAAGGGAAGACAGATCTGCATGTGTTGTTATTAATGCAGTTAGCACTCCAACATGGTCATTCGTTAAGTCAGCTTCTTTCATGCTAAGAGATCTTAATCCCTTGAATTTATCATCAAGAAAGATTGGCAATAGACTGCTTGATGTTATCATCCTATCAAGGCGAATGGTTTCCATTGAAATGACATCACCACTCAGGAGTTGAGGAACAGAAAAAAATTCAGTAACGGCAGTCAATTGATCATCCCATTTTCTCCCTATATTAATAGCATACGCTCCAGGCGATGTTGAAAAAAAGGCAATATCACCATTACTTGCTGTTACAAAAACACTCCGATCAGTGATTGCATGAACATACCCTCTGGCTTTTTCAACACTACTTGGGGTTTCTCTAGCAATACTGCGCAAGGTTCTTGTTGTATCGCCATGATCAATGAAATCTCCTTGAAATTGAACAAAATGCCATGGTGCTGGAGTAAGATGTGAGGCATTCATAAAGTACCCCTCAAAAGCCTCAGAACGAGGATGATCAAAAGATCTTCCTGCGCTAATAACAACATGCCTGGGGTTAGTGAGCGCTACCCACTCTGGAACAAAATCTGTCGCTGATCCGTGGTGTGTTGCCAAAAGCAGTTCAGACTCTAAAAACTTTTCAGCTCCTTCTTCTTTCAATCTATCAATAATGAAATTAGTTTCTTTTTTTGTTTTGTCTCCGGTGACCATAACAGAGAATGGACCGCAACAGACTTTCATCACAATACTTGCAGCATTTGTCTCATCCTCTTTTTCTTCCTCTAGTGGGTCTTTTTTAGCTTTCTTGTATTTTTTAGATGTGAATTTGAACGTTTTTGCATCAGCGGCTAGGGATAAAAAACTTATTGTTCCATCCCAGTCTCTTAATATTGTAGAAGGTAATTCTTTCGGAACATATAGAAACCCAGGACGTTCTTGGAGTCTATAAGCGTCTTTGCCAAAAAAATGAGGAATGTTAAATTCGGCCAAAAATTTCACTAAAGCCGAACTATCTGCTTTCTTATAAATATTTCTTTCTCCTCCCAGTAAAACGCCGAGAACACGACCTTCTATAGGCTCTTTGGCATCCAAGTCCAAAAATCCTGATTCACGAACCATGAATTCCACTAAATTTAAATGATCCTTATCCGGATGACTCACCACAAACCAAAGCCAATTTCCAGAGGTTAGATCCTCCCGAACGGAATCAAGAACCCTAGTGGAAAGATGTTCAAATTTTCCAGTTGAAGGAACTCCGGGGATTCCAGTGGTATTGGAAGATCCTGCATCAATGACTAAGACTTTTTTAGATGGAGACGTAACAACTGTACAATTTCCCTGTCCTATGTCGTGAAAGGTGACCTTATATCCCGCACAAACTCCAAAAGAAGAAAAAAAAGCAGAAAGCAAAAGAAAAATACTAAAAAAAGACGTACCTCCATATGTCACCGTTGCTATCCTCCTCTACCATATAAAGCTAAGCTCTGAAAGCTATTCCAAAATTTGGATACCGCCTGCAAAGGTACTAGGCGCAACTTTTTGCATGGCTTCAACAAATTCTTCAGTCAAACTTAACCCTATTTTTATAATAGTTTCTCTTACTTCAGGATATATAATAGATCCCTCATCTTCTTTTTTTCCATGTTGAAGATTACGAAGAAATTTCAAGAACCCTTCTTCCGTGATACTTGAACCACTAAGGTTTAAAAGATGCAACCCGTATTCTTCATGCCTCCTATTAGCTTCTTTTTTTCTCTCAACAAGTGCATTAAAGATGACATCTAAATCGTCATCCGTTAGGTGTGTAAAGGAAAAATCAATATCAACATTTTTTAGATTACAACAAACTGCTGTTGCGCGAGCAATAAAATCTATGGGTCTGCTTCTGAAGCGATAGAAAGACAAGACCTCATCTTCTTCGCTGCTGCTATAAGCAACCGCAGAAAACATAACCGAACTGACTAATAATATCGTACTTAGAATCTTCATAAAAACCCTCTTCTATTTACTATATTGCCATATTTATATATTCTGTAGCATAAGGCAAACTAATTTTTACAGAGATTATTAAATTTGGATATCATCTCTTTTTAAGAGAGTTTTTTTAATTCTGATGATACCCTTTTAATCGTTATTTCGGGATCTTTTCTTTAGTTTCTTTCCAATCAAAATTTTTAATCCAATCGACTATCCAATCAGCTTTTGTTTCGACGCAGAACTCATAGTGACCAAGAAGATTGACGTGACCCCAAGCTGTGGGGAGGAACTGGGAGATGAACGCCTTTTCTTCTTTCGTTTTTGCCTTAACGTAAAGTTCATTCAAAGCATAACAGTTATAGTAGTGGATGATGGCTGCAATAAGCCTCGTACATTGGTTCCAGACCTCCATTTCAATCTCGCTTGTTCCTTTGAGTTGACCATTGTTAAGCAGGGTAATAGCACGATAAAGGCTATTATATTTTTCTCCTCTGTTTAAGGCGTTTGTCACAGCCCGTCTAAAGTCGATGTCATGAATATATTGGAGAATAAAATGGCTTTTAACGATATTATTGTACTGCACAAAAGCTCTTTTAGTTCGGCTTGAGTATTCTTTGGACGAGAGTTTGCTAATAATAACACTAGGGTTTACTTCTCCTGTGATAATAGAGGCTGCCATACGTTGAATGTTGTCCCATTCGCTTTCAATAAGCTTTTGATCCACAAAGTGCGTTGGTTTAATGATATACCCCTCGTAATCGGCAGCAGTGCCAAATCCCCAAAGTGCCTCTCTATGAACTTTTGGGATTCTTGGACAAAAAATCATTTCCACAAAATCAAAGAGCGCAAAGTTTAAAGAATTCTTCCCATGCTTATCCGTTGAAAGGTGAGAGGGTTTGATTATCGAAGTATTCAAGTGTTGTGCCATTTCAAAGGTATGGTTTCCCTCATACTCATGGGATCCTATGAGTTTTCCCGCAATGGACAAACCGTTCATAATCTCATTATAGGCAGAAACGCCTGTTCCTAAGGGGAAGTACTTGCTGGATCCTCTGGCTTTAATGTTTTTAAGTCGTGTTTCGATCTTCATCCCATCAAGGCTTCCATGAGGGATGCCATTGATATACCACTCTTTAAAGATAGGCATCTTTGACACTTCGTTATTGAGCCTATCGATGGCAAGACAGAGGGTTTCTACTCTTACATAAGAAGCTTCTGCCGTCAGAAGTGCTGATTCACTCACATCAGAAATCCCTGCCATTTTTTTAGATCCAATCCTGATGGCATTGGCAAGGACAACCGCCATAATCAATCCCATATCTCTTTGAAGTTTTGAACTCTTGGGCAAAAGCGGATCAAACACTTCAGAGAAGTGGGTTTGGCTTTCTACAAACTGAATAATTCCTACAATTCCCCTTTGAGGCATGGTTGCAAAAACCCCATCATCATTATCAGGAACCGGTTCATAAAGCGCTAATCTCCAAACTTTTTGACCATTCTTATTATTTTTAATCGTAACAAAGGTATTGGTTCCATCAAGAACAGCCCGATTAACCAACGCATAAAGGTTATTCAAATCTTTTTCTTTGGTGGCTAAGGTCTTTCCAATAGGAATCAGCAGCTTGGGATAATCTAAGTTTTTAAGGATTGTACGCTTTTCTCG
>VGCX01000112.1 GCA_016869935.1 Alphaproteobacteria bacterium | reverse complement strand
AAAGAGACTTCACAAAATTGGTTGTTGTTTTGAACAATCTAGGCACTTTCGTGGAAAAAGAACTAGAGGTTGATCTAACAGCAGATGGCTTTATAATAGAAAGTCTTAAAGCCATCTGGGATAATACTCAAACACTAGGTGTTCGTGTGGAAAAAGTAGCACCTACCCCTGTCACTAGAGATACTGAAGAAGAAATCAGTGCTAGTGTGTCCACTGTTGCTACAGCGCCCTCTGCGTCAAAAGAGACAAGCCCAGCCGACGCAGCAAGATCTAGAGAGGCAGAACTTCGTGCTCAAGGAGCCTCTGACGCATCTGTTGTCTTGAAAAGAGAAGGACGAAGAATAGAAAAACAAATAAGTAACACCTTGAAAAAGTGGGGATTCAAATAGCATCATTCTTTGTTTTTGCTAACCAAAGAGTTCTATGTTGTGTAAAAAACAAAGAAAAATTCTCTTAAAATCCTCAAAAACGCTTAAAAACTAGATTGACGACAAAGAAAAAATCTATTTAGATTGCGCAAATGTTTTGTCTAACCCATATAATTTAAGAGGTAAATTGTGAATAAAAATGATCTTATTGCAGCTGTTGCTGAACGCGCTGATTTAACAAAGTCATCTGCGGCTAAAGCCGTTGATAGCACGTTTGATGCTATTGCAGCTGCTCTTGCTAAAGGCGATGAAGTCCGTCTTATTGGATTTGGAACATTTCTAACGTCTGAACGCAAGGCAACGGAAGGCAGAAACCCTCAGACAGGGGCTCCGCTAAAGATCCCAGCATCACGCGTTGCGAAATTCCGTGTTGGAAAAGGTCTGAAAGATCAAGTTGCTGGTTGATTTAAACCATCTATATTTCCTTTTAACGACAGTGTCGTTAAAAGGAAAAACTAAAATATTTTTATATAGTTGTTGATCCTTATAAATTGATTTGCTATACAAGCCATGTGGTAGGGGCGATTAGCTCAGCGGCAGAGCGTCTCGTTTACACCGAGAGGGTCGGCGGTTCAATCCCGTCATCGCCCACCACGCTTCGCCCTTACGGGCTACGCGTGGCGCAGCCACAAAGTAGACCGTTAGGCCGAAGCAGTGTCCGGCGTAGTCCTGATTAAATCAGGGCGTAGACGGACAGATGGAACTAGTGGATTTTATTTGCTTTTTCCTCTGCGAGCTTCGGGTGGCAAGCCATAAGCTTGACAGCGCTGAAAGAGCCGTTAAGCGAAGGCAGACTACTACTAAACATTTTATAGGATTAAAACGAATAAGTTTGAAAAATTCGTTCAAATCGTTTAAAAACGATATGTGAATAAACCCTTGGGGGTGTAGCTCAGTTGGTTAGAGCGCCGGCCTGTCACGCCGGAGGTCGCGAGTTCAAGTCTCGTCACTCCCGCCACTTTAAAAAGTGTGGCTTGAATTATAGAAAAAAACACTCATATTAGATAGAGTGTGACCCTAGAGAGTTCTAGGAAGTTGAGTTAAAAGTTAGAGTAAAAATTAGGATATTGGAGAGTTGAATGGCCGTTCCAAAGAAAAAAACATCGAAATCGCGACGAAATATGCGGCGGTCTCACCATCATTTGGCAACACCAGGGTATATTGAATGTTCAAACTGTGGCGCATTGGCACGTCCACACCATGTTTGTACAGCTTGTGGTTATTATAATAAGCGCCAAGTCATTGCTTTTAAAGAGGTCGTTGAAGAAGACCTAGACCAAGCAGTTTAAGGCATAGCATTTGATGGCTAATAAAGGCTCTTTCATCACCCTTGCATTAGACGTGATGGGCGGCGACAAAGCTCCCCGTTCCGTTATAGAAGGAGCCCACTTAGCCTTTGAACTCAATCCCTCTCTTCATTTTTTGCTGTTTGGCGATCAGGATCAAATTAACCCTTTACTAGAAGAATTTCCGTCTCTTCGAAAAGCCACTACCCTTGTTCATACAAAAGACCTTATCCGGAATGAAGATAAACCCTCTGTTGCTTTAAGACAGGGACGAAAATCCAGCATGCGCCTTGCCATCAATGCCGTAGAAGAAGGCAAAGCTGATGCTGTTGTTTCTGCCGGAAATACAGGCGCCTACATGGCCATTTCCAAGTTTGTTTTAAAAACTATGGCGGGCATTTCTCGCCCTGCTATTGCCGCTTCATTCCCAACAAACAAAGGAAGTTGTGTTGTATTAGATCTGGGGGCCAATGTTTCTTGTGACAGTGACAACCTGGTCGAATTTGCAGTGATGGGCGATATTTACGCTCGAGATGTCTTAGGACTTTCAAACCCAAAAGTTGCCCTTCTGAATGTAGGCGAAGAGGAAATGAAAGGGAATGCAGAAGTACAAAATGCTGCAGCTATTTTAAAGAAAGCTCCAAATACTCTGAATTTTCAAGGATTCATTGAAGCAGATCGTATTATGAAAGGGGAAGCTGATGTTGTCGTCACCGATGGGTTTAGTGGCAATATCGCCCTCAAAGCGTCAGAAGGCGTTATTGATTTCATCACCCACCTTCTAAAAGAGGCCATTAAGAGCTCCTGGCTTTCAAAACTTGGAGGCCTTTTAATTGCACGCCCTTTAAAGCGTATGAAGGATAAAATTAATCCAAAGCATCACAATGGTGCCATTTTGATTGGTCTTGGAGGCATTGCTATTAAAAGCCATGGAGGGGCTGATGGCATTGCCTATGCAAGTGCTATTAAAGTCGCCGCTCAGATGGTATCACACGGCCTTCAAAAACAAATCGAAGAAAAACTTTCCCAACTATCCCTTGACTTAGAGAGGGATCACGACGATAGTGCAACAAACCTATAATTAAAAAGGCCTTTAAATGATAAAACGATCACGCATTGTGGGCTGTGGTTCTTATTTGCCCGAGAAAGTTGTAACCAATGATGATCTTGCGAGAACGATAGATACAACACACGAGTGGATCGTAACAAGAACCGGCATTCATCAACGTCACGTAGCCGCTGAAGGCGAAAAAACGTCTGACCTTGCGATTAATGCTTGCAGGCGCGCCCTTGCTCATGCAGAAAAAAAGATTGAGGATATCGATTTTATTATTTGCGCAACAACAACCCCTGACCAAACCTTTCCCGCAACAGCGACCACAATTCAAGCAGCCCTTGGTATGTCTCACGGATTTGCGTTTGATATTCAAGCCGTATGCAGTGGCTTTGTGTATGCCCTGACCGTTGCCAATAATTTTATAACAACGGGGCAAGCACGGCGTGGTCTAGTTATTGGCGCAGAAACCATGTCTCGTCTTTTGGATTGGGAAGACCGATCCACAGCTATTCTTTTTGGCGATGGTGCTGGGGCTGTTGTACTAGAAGCAATTGATGGGAATGGAACCTTAGAAGATCAAGGGATCTTACATACCCTTTTACATTCCGATGGACAATTAAATGAAATTCTCCACATGACTGGTGGACCTGGGTCAACAAAATGTGTCGGATCTATGGTCATGAACGGTCGAGAGGTATTTCGGCATGCTATTGAAAAGCTGGGCGGAGCTATTGAAGAAATGCTCACGCATTTTAACCTAACAGAAGATAATATTGATTGGTTCATCCCGCACCAAGCCAATGAGCGCATCATTGATGCCCTTGCAAAACGGTTTACTTTTGCGCCCGAAAAAGTCGTTAAAACGATTAGTCAACACGCCAACACCTCTGCAGCTTCTATTCCTTTGGCTCTTGATGCCGTTGTTCAAAAAGGATGCCTCAAAAAAGGAGAGCTGGTTTTGCTTGATGCCTTAGGCGGCGGTCTGACTTGGGGATCCGCCTTAATCCGTTGGTAAATTTTTAAGGGCCGTAAAAATACCGGTTGTTTTTTTTAAAATTTCATCACTAACTAATTTTGTATTGAACCGATAGGATTATAATGAAAATCAAAATTTTATATATTGGATTGTGCGTATTATTGTTTGGAAGAACCGCCTACGGGGAATGGAGTGATGAAGAAACAGATGCCGCAAAAAAAGTTATAAGTGCTTTTTCTAGAGGGGATGTTTTTAAAGTTGACGATCAGCAGTCTTTGGCGCAGCTTGCTGCCGCCTATATTATAGATACTCTAAGCGCATCGCCTAGAAGGTCCTTATCAATTAAGGTTACCTTTGGTTCCATAAAATTAAATCTTTTTTTAAATAAAAACCCTGATAATTCTTATCAATCACTTTG
>VGCX01000111.1 GCA_016869935.1 Alphaproteobacteria bacterium | reverse complement strand
AATTCACTCTACCCAATACGGCGCTTCTATAGAGAGTATTAAATTTTTTGCCTCTGGAGCAGGTGCTGTGGTTGGGATTGCTTTTCTAATGATATTGCAGCGCTTAATTTTTTACCCTTTTAGTATTTATAGTGACCACCCCTTAACGCTCAAAGAATCCTGGAATCTTTTGGATAAAAATGTTTTAAAAGTTGTGCTTGGATTAGTATTAATGGCTATTCTAGGGGGGATTCCTTCAATTTTTGGGTACTTTTATCCCTATTTACATTCTGTTCTAACAATCTTTTGCCTCTTTCTGTGGCCCATTTCGTACATCTTTTTTACGTCTGTATTTTTGACGTTGTCTGGGAAATCCTACAATGTAAATAAGAATCCTTCACCAAAACCAAACACTAGCGGCACAAAAACTTTTATGATTGTCGTTACAGGGGCAATCCTTGTCGGCTTAATCTTATGGGCCTTTGACAAAGGCACCCAAACGACCCTTTCGGTCTCAAAAAAGAACCCTGATCCTATTAAAGAACGTGCAAAACCCCACGAACGGGAACCCTTATTTTTTAAAGATCGAGCGAAGTTTTTCAAAGCAAACGAAGCCTTTGAAAAAGGAACAGAAGAAGGGCAAAAAATTGCTAAAACTTTGTTTGAAGAACTGGCTAACGATGAAACAGCTAGCCCAGATATTCGGGATGCCTCTAATGTTGTGACGCTTACCTTTAAAATAGATGAAAGTGGCTTCACACAAGAAATTTATGAAAAAACAAAAAAGCTTTTAGAAAATGGTCACCTCAAAGGTGAATGGCTTGGTACTTGCAGTTTTTATTTCATTAAAAGTGGTATTCTATGGTATGGCTACATTGAAGACTTTGATGGACAGGCTTTTAGAAAAATCCTTATAGACGCATTAACAAATGCCAACCATCGAGAGTGGGAGGCCCTCCTTCCTGTGTATCGTGGTTTTTTAGACTTATGGGGTATTGGGCTTGAAAAACCTGATTTTTTTTCTGCCAGAAAAATATTTGAAGATATTTTGAATAATTCAACTTCACCCAAACATACCAGGCAACTTGCTGAATTTTTCTTAGCGTCAATTGATTTTCGGGAAGGAAATGTTACCAAGGATAATATTCACCACCTAGAAAGTGTTTATGAAAAAAATCTTCAAAATCAACAGATACCCCTTTTAGATCAAGGCACGTTAAAGCTACACCTTGCCTATATGAAGGAAATGTCTTTGGAAAACAAAGAAGCGGATCCTGATAAAGCGCGAGAATTGTATTTAAGTCTTATTAATGAAAACATACAAGATAGTGTTTACGTGAGCGCACTTTTAGACCTTGCGGATCTTGAGCGTCATGCTCCTGGGCGGGATGATGCTGACTTTTCTGCTGTAAAATACTATGCCTCAAAAGCACTTGAAAGCCCTGAGGAATATATTTCAGAAACGAGAAAAGCCCAAGCCCATTATTTTCTAGGCCTCAGCAATACTTTTGGTATAAATCCTAATATAGAAGACGCTTATCGTCATTTTGAAGAAGCGATAAAGCTTCCCGTCCAAGAAAGGACCTCTGAATTCCCCTTAATGTCTTATTATTTTTTGGGTATGATTGAGTTAAAAGAACATACAGATCAAAAAGATCACTTAAAAAAAGCACGAAGATTCTTTAATAAAGTTTTGGAACACAAGGACTACTTAAGTGATGATTTGATCCAACGCACCAAAGAACACCTTAACACCATTAAAAGCATAGAACAAAAAGGACAAAACACATGAGCCAACAACCCCGCATCATTAAGGACGATGATTTAACCCTTGGGCAGATTTTCTTATTAGCCTTTAAGAAATGCATAACCTTTAAGGGACGTGCCTCTCGGTATCAGTATTGGCCTGTAATTATTACTTTTCATATCTTGGAGCGCCTTGTAGATAGAGTTTTTCACATTGAGAGTTTTATTATGGGTGAGATTCTTCTTGGGAATTGGAAGAATTATGTTTTGATTTTACTAGTTTCTTTGCTGGGTTTGTTTCTAGTTTTGGTCAACGTATCTCTTAAAGCACGACGCCTTCAAGATGCTTCTTGGGGAGGATGGATTGCTTGGGCATATGGGATCGCGGCTATTGCACATATCATACTTGAATCTAAAGATTTGCTAGTAATAGCCTTTATCTTAAACTGTATTATCTTCATCGTTTCTTTCTTCAAAGGAACCAAAGGACCCAACAAATACGGTCCCGATCCAAAGGATGATGTTGAATGGGAAACCAGAGGGATATTTAAAAAAGGAGCATTTAAGAACGCAAAGAAATGGATCCTGCGAGTAACTATTGTACTGACGTTAGTTGCGGGCAGCATTACGGGAATTATTCTCAGCATGGGCTATTTTGAAAAGAGAAAGTCTGATGCCTTTATTGAAAGCATGGCCCCGGGCTCTTTCTTTACCCTTAAGATAGATGATTCATCAAAAAACCCTTATACGTTTGGAAAAGTTCAGAACATAGATGAAGAAAAGATCTGTGTCCAACTATCGAACTATAATTATTCTCACCTTGGCAATACAGAAGCAGATATGAATAAAGCTAAAGCGACAGGAGATGATTTATCCTCCCCAATCACCTTTAGCCGAAAAGAGTTTCAAGATCTAAATATTCAAAGTATTGGTTAAAATAAGGAAAATACGATGATTAAATGCTACTTAAAATTATTTTTGATTGTGCCTCTGTTCTTGACAGGATGCCATAGGAGTACGGCTGAAATCAGAAAAGAAAAAGAAGAAGCTACGAGAAATTTTATACTTCCTCTACAGCCAAAAGAGGGCAAAGCTTTAGTTTATGTAATATATAACAAAATTGGATTAAGTTTACCGCGCACTATGGCGATTTTATGTACTCATATAGATAAAGAGCGTCACGAAAGGTTAAATTCTTTCTGGAAAAATCTTTTTGTACCGGCTGATAAGTCGTCAACGGCAAACCTTATAGCGCACCTCAAACCAGGTGAATATTACGGTTTCTATTTAGACCCTGGATATTATGAATTCCAACACAAAGTTGCCATACCGACAACTGAAAGAACTGTTCCAGTAGTTGAAACGCCCCTCGGCTTATTTCTAGAAAGCAATAAAATTTACTATATGGTTTCTGAGTGGATATATTTTTATGATTTACCTGAAGGCATTAGATTTCGACAATTAAAGGATGCTCTGGATGGAAAGTATTACCTTTCCAACAATTTTCACCAACCAATCCAAAAAGGGTTTATATAATTAACGAAAAGGAAACAAACGATGAAACTATCAATGATTCAGCACTATAAAGGTGCAACAGAATTTTTATTCAAACAGAACCCAAAAGCTATTTTCAAGGCTCTATGGTTGCCACTGATTTTGACATCAGTATGCATGTTTTTAAAGGAATTTATCTTACTAAATGCTCTATTAGGCACAGCAGCTTATGTCGTTATTATGCGCAATATGATTGCGTTTATGGATACAGGCACTTTTTCTTACACTATATGGCAATGGGGAAAAAGAGATTTTTCTTTCCTGTTAAGGTATAGTATTTTTCTACTACCAGTGCTTGTTATTGGCTTCCTTACCGGCATTGTGATGGCGATTATGGGGTATGCAGATCTTTTGATCAATCCCTCTCCCCTTGTCGCTAAATTATTGGGCGCGCTTATTGTTTTAGCTGTATGTTTCTTAATGTTGCCTTTTACATGCGCATATCACATTTACTGCTTTAGCGCTTATCAAACCCCTCTTAAATTCAAAGAAGCGTGGCGCCTTGCAAAAGGCAATAATTTAAGGTTTGGTTTTATCTCAATGTTTTATTATATCGTGATCATTGTGATCGATATGAATCCTTCGTTTGGTGGAAAAATCATTAGTGCCATCATGGTTCCTTTATTAACCCTTCACGTGATCACTTCTTGCGTCTCTGTTTTTATGAGCCTTGTAAAGGGGAAGGGTTACTACGAAAAGTAGAAACTACCTTCTGTAGAAAATATAATCTGTATCCGTAATTGATGGTGCATCAAAAAGGGTCCCTTTTTTCTCGTCTATTGCTTTGTATGTATAATCCAAAGCCTTAAAAAAATCGAAAATATCTTCAGGTTTCTTTTTAAGGCTCAAAAGATGTCCCCTGTTGATTTCAACCATAATGGCGGGGGTGTCTC
>VGCX01000110.1 GCA_016869935.1 Alphaproteobacteria bacterium | reverse complement strand
AATGAAGCTCAAGAGGAGATGATGACCATGTTAGAAATGAGGAATTGGAGTGAGGCGTTTACAGAAGAATACCGGAAAGAGAAGCCCGACTGGAGCCAGTACAGTATTGTTTTTGGCGAACAACATCAAAAGGGATTGCTGAAAGGAATTCGAAAGGGTCGTGCTGAAGGCTTTATGGACGGCATGAAAGCTATGGCAAAGAAAATGCTAGAACTTGGGGAGCCCTTAGAAAAAGTGGTCAGCCTTACAGGCTTTTCGGAGGCAGAGCTTTTAAAATAAAGCTTAGAAGCTGGGAAACAAACGACCTCGTCCTTGGGAAGTATGGCCGACAACTGTCCTCCAGCAACCGCCCAGAATTGGGTGCTTTCTATCTTATTCTAATAAAGAAAGAAAAAGAATTTTAGCAGTATCAAAGAAAACTTGGGCTGAAACAAAATCTTTGACATAAAAAATTCCGATAAAAACTCCAAGACTGATAAGAGACCATCTCATGGAAAAAGGCAGAGATGTTTGAGGTGCATTTTCATCAGACTCCCCCACGTGCTCTATTTCTTCCTCTGAGGATTTAAGAGGTATATATTTTACAAGCTGAATATTATGTTTTTCCTTAAACAAAGGAACTATTTCTTCTGCATTAAGGCCGAGAAGTTGCACGTAAGCTCTTAGAAATCCAATTGTATAGATTGAGACCTTAGGAAAATCTTTTGGATTTTCTTCTTCCAGGGATTTAATGTAGTCCTCTTTAATATTAAGAAACTTCACAACTTGTGCTAATCGATACCCCTTTTCGAGGCGAGTTTTTTTTAGAAGACCCCCGATATTCAAAGGTCGATGATTATGAACAATCGGTGTTTCATTTTTTTCAACTGGTAATGCGCCCATAAAAAAACCTCCGTTATTTATAATAATTATATTATTAATTTAATTATATATAATTTTTTATAAAAAATAAATAATAAAATTTAATCTTTATTTATTAATACTTTTATTTTGATCTTTAGGTGTTAAAGAGATCCATAAAATCCTAGAAAAAATTTTCTGTCCGTGGTATTGGAATAAACACTTTTAGTGGAGGGATTTTGAACAAGTCTATCGTTACTTTCTTTAGCATAATTTGGTGGAGTGTCAGCGCCTCTTCCAGCCTTTATTGTAAATATTCTTGTGATACAAATAAGGGGCGTAAAGCTGCTATTGAATTTTTAAGTACAAAAAAATTCCCCTATGAAGTCTGTTTAAGAAAATGCAGTGCCAGAGAACTGATTCCCTTCTTTTGTGAATTCTTTTCTCTGACCTTTAATGAAGAAACTGACCTATTGTCTGAAAGGTCTCAAACACTAATGAAAATCTTGATGATGACAGCTCATGATGAAAAAAAATCTGTATCGTGGGAAAATAATTATGCTTACCAAATTCTAAAAACGATCAGCCCTTCTATTTGCATGGAGCATCAGACTGTTATTAGCACCGCACTTTCAGAAGACCGTCAAAAAATAGTGATGGAGACGTTAAAACAATTTTTATCTCTAACAAATGCAGCCCTTAAAAAACGATATATTACTTTAAAAGAATACTGGACAGAAAAAAAACAACGACTCAAAGAACTCCCTGAAATTAAGCAATGTGAAACACCTTCCCCAAAAAAGAATCCTGTGCTCCGTCTTTTTAATTGGTGCTACAATTATTGTAGCGGAGAACGGGCCCCTAAGACTTACCAAGATCTTGAAGATTTTGTGATGGAAACAAAAGGGTTAAATCCTGGGCATCTTGTTGATCAATTAAAAACATCACCTTCTGCTTTTAGCCGTCACAAACATTCTTATGCAAGGCGTGTTTATAAATGCCTAACCCAGTGTTCGTTGAAAAATACAGAGCGCTATTTGTGTTATTTAATTGATGATATTGATCTTTTGGACAAAGAAAAAGGAGATATACCAAAAAAAATGTTGGATATTATTGGGCAAATTCTTTTAATGGTCCATATCTCGGATGAAAAGGGGAATACAGCGGAGAATAAGCTAATGTCTTATCTAAATAACCCCCAGTATATAGCGCGCTGTCGCATGATGTTTCAAGATCTTTATTACCGAGGGCATAATTATCAGCTTAATATCGAATACCTTAAAAAATCGTACGGGGTAGAATAGTTAGGTTCACCCTTTATGGATAGGCTCTGTCTTTTACCCTGCAACAGGTAAAGCAACTTCTACTTTTGTTAAAACCAACCGAATTGCAAGCCCAATCAAGACAACACCTGCCACCCAATTAATAATATGCCCAACCCTTAAAAAGGCCTGACGCAACCGTCGGTCCGTTAGAAAGATTGAAATTGCGCTATACCAAATCACCGCAGAAATACACATGCTTAGGCCATAACTCATCCGCCAAGATAGAGGCGACAGCTGAACACTCAGAAGCATACTCAAGATAAATGTTGCTGCGTGAGGATTTAAGATTTGCGTAAAATATCCAACCCGAAAGGCTTGAAACGGGGTCATCGTTGTTGCAGGCGCCCCTTTCAAATCTATATCACTTGATGTTTGTTTTTTCGACATAAGCGCCCGAATTCCTATGTACGTAATATACGTTGCACCGCAATACTTAATACCATTAATCACCTCTGGATGCTGTGCTAAAATCATTCCCAGACCAAAAATTGTATAAGAAGCATGGGTCAAAACCCCACATCCAAGGCCTAGTGCGGTAAAGACCCCAGACTGCCTTGTGCCCGTTGCGCTATTGCGAATAATCATCACAAAATCAGGGCCAGGACCGATCAGCCCCATAATAAAGGGAACCATTATCACTAAATACTCTACCCAAAATGATTGCATAATCATTTCCTTTCTTTACAAATTGCTTCTTTTATATAAAAACTAAGCCATACTAAACAAAGTTAAAATAACAAACAAGGTACTTTTATGACGGTTGTTACACGTTTTGCCCCTAGCCCCACCGGATTTTTACATATTGGATCTGCCCGTACGGCTCTCTTTAACTGGCTGTTTTCTCGTCAGCAGAAAGGGATTTTTCACTTAAGAATCGAAGATACTGACCGAGAAAGATCGACAAAATCTGCGATTGACGCCATCTTTGAAAGCCTGGAATGGCTGGGCCTTACTTGGGATGGCGATGTTGTTTTTCAATCTGCTCGATGCGCCCGTCACCAAGAAATTGGGCATGCTCTTTTGCAAAAAGGTCGAGCGTATTATTGCACATGCACACCTGAAGAACTAGCGATCGCCCGTGAAGAAGCAAAGGCCGCGGGGAAACCCATGAAATACAATGGGAAATGCCGTAATAAAAATAATACGCAAGGTGCGCTTCGTCTTTTGGCAGAAGAGGAAGGAAGCACAACCCTTTCAGATATCATTCAAGGCACTGTAACCGTTGCGCATAGTCAACTTGATGATATGGTTTTACTTCGGAGTGATGGGACACCAACTTATATGCTTTCTGTGGTGGTAGATGATCATGACATGAAGATCACCCATATTGTGAGAGGCGACGATCACTTAACCAACGCTTTTCGGCAAATACAAATTTATAGGGCGATGGATTGGACAATCCCTCAGTTTGCCCACATTCCTCTCATTCATGGACCTGATGGCGCCAAGCTTTCTAAACGCCATGGAGCCCTTGGCGCAGAAGAATACAAAAACATGGGATTCTTGCCTGAAGCCATGCGAAATTATTTATTAAGATTAGGATGGGGCTACGGGGACGAAGAAATTATTTCTGATGCGAAAGCTTTAGAACTATTCTCGTTAGAACGCATCGGAAAATCCCCTGCCCGCTTTGATCTACAAAAATTAACCGCCCTTAATGCTCATTATATCAAAGAAAAGGACGATGCATCTTTGGTCCAACTGATCAAGCCTTTCTTAGAAATTTCCCCAACAATAGATCAAGAAACCCTTCTAGAAAAAGGCATGCCTGGATTGAAACAACGCGCAAAAACATTGATTGAACTTGCAAAAAGTGCTGCGTTTTACCTTTATGATCTCCCTTTACCAGTTGATGAAAAAGCGCAATCCTTTATAACGGAGGATAATAAAGCGTTGGTAGGAAAAGCGATCGCCGCTTTTGAAAGTCAGCCTTCGTGGATCCATGATGTCCTTGAGGAGACCCTTCGTATTTTGGGTGATTCACTTCAAGTAAAGCTAGGATCTTTAGCCCAACCT
>VGCX01000109.1 GCA_016869935.1 Alphaproteobacteria bacterium | reverse complement strand
GAATACCGATCGGGGCGACGATACCCAAGAATACATTGTCGATATAAACCGCGATAAGGCTGCATTGCTCGGGGTTGATGTTTCAACGATTGGAGAAACCTTTGATACCTTTATCAGTGGCAGGCGCGTCACAGACTTCAAAAAAGATTCTGAACAGTTTGACGTGATTGCAGGCGTTAGAGAGCAGGCAAAGCGATCCCCTGATGATCTAAGTAATATGTTTGTAAGGGGGGGCCACAATAATGAAACGATGATCCCTATTTCCAATATTGTTGATATTAAAAAGGAAGTCATTCCAATCCAAATCAACCACTACAACCAATTACGTTCTGTGACCCTTTCTGGAGACCTCGCCCCTGGCGTCAGTTTAGGTCGTGCTGTTGAAACCTTTGAGTTTTTATCACAACAGATTCTGCCAGAAGGTATCCGGACAGAGTTTGCGGGTGAAACCAAGCAATATATTGAAGCCCGTTATACGATTTATCTGATCTTTGGACTGGCATTGATCTTTATTTATCTTGTAATGGCCGCACAATTTGAAAGCTTTTTGGATCCCTTTATCATTATGTTTTCCGTACCCCTCTCTCTTGCAGGGGCGCTTATTACCCTAAAACTTGTGAGCCTTGTTGGAAACTTTGTTGCAATCGCAAACATACAAACCATCTTTAATTTTTATACGTCGATCAATATCTATAGCCAAATTGGTCTTATTACCCTTATTGGGTTGATTACAAAGCACGGGATTTTGATTGTAGAGTTTGCCAATCAAATCCGAGAAGAACACCCAAATATCTCAAGAATTGATGCATCTATTCAGGCAACGATGCTGCGTCTTCGCCCAATTCTGATGACAACAGCGGCCATGGTGTTGGGGGCAGTGCCTCTGACCTTATCCTCAGGGGCAGGCGCTGTGGGCCGTAGCCAACTCGGCTGGACGATCTTTGGGGGAATGACCATTGGAACGATCTTTACCCTCTTTATCGTCCCTATTATTTATACGTTTATTTCTAAGGAAAAACGCGTTAGACTTGAAAAGATTTAACTTTATCTAATGGAGAATACGATGAAAAAATATCTATTTATGGCCATGAGTCTTTATCTTGCTACAGAATGTTACGCAGCTACAGAAGAGGATCTCGTTTATTATCAGGGCCCAAGGAAATTCATTGGAACGAATGCACATAATGTTGATCTGCTACCCAAGGCACCTCTTGGTGGTTGCCGGAGATAACGTCACAATTATTGGTGATAAAGTAGGTAGTATTAGCGTGATTGCAAAGACCGTTCATTTACACCTTCGACCTGAATAAAGAGACAATAATTTTCCTCGATTTCTGGAATTTAGTGCCGAAAAAACGAATGATAAAAAATTTTTTCCTTGCCTATTTGCCTTGAAAAAATTTTTCGAAGAGAGTTTATGAAGTTACTAGAATTCAGATCCAGAAAATTGGTTAGCTTTTTTACAGCTGATACCGATTTTTTAAGCGACCATAGGTTGCAGTAAAAATAGGCAAGTAGGTTTTGATGTTTTCAAAAATTTTCTGCGCATCTTCTTCTTTGTAAACATGCGATGTATTATTACGATCGTCCAGCATCTGTAGCCACGTTTTTTCAGAGTCTATTAATTGATATTGATAGGCCTTTGAAAGAACATCTCTTGGAGAATTCGACTCTATTTTTTCATAGTACAAAGCTTTTTTAAGAAATTTCCAAAACAGTTCCACTGTAAATTCAAAGCGCTGAATAGTCGCATCCCGCATATAGTCGCTTTTATTAATATCTGGGTGCTCTAAAACCTCTTGCAATCGGTCAATTGCTTGCCCTAAGGTATAAAAATAATCTGTCCAAGGTATTGTTTTCATATAAAGCACCTTTTTATCTCTTAGTATATTTTTTCTAAAATCGCTTGACGATTCTAGGGCATCAAACCGCACATAATCAATATTCAAAAGAGTATCGGCGTTTTCAATGATTTGTGCAATCTCCATCCAGTCTTTATCGGATGCTTTAGGGCAAACAATGGCTAAATCAATATCTGCACGTTCTTGATTATCTTCTCGTGCACGAGACCCAAAAAGCCATAGCTCTTCAACCCATGGAAGAGATTTTAATTTTTGAAAAAATTGGTACTCCACAATCGAATTCATTTAAATAGTATACGATTGCCCAACAAAAAGGTCAAAATGCTGTTTAACTTTTTCAGCCCTTCAAATGTTAACTCAATTTCGGGGATTATTCTTAGAAGACCCTCTTGCTCAAGTTTTTGAAAAATCTTTTCTGGAATCACATCAAAAAGATTATATCCAGTTTTTGCCCAAAATTCCTCTAAAGAAAATCCTTCCAAAAGACGAAGGCGCATCATCAGATATTCTTCGATCAATGTTGATCCTTCAATAAAAATTTGCTCGTGCAAACCGCTCTGATTTTTCTCAACCATTTCCATCCATTTTTCAGGAGACCTATGGCGCCTTATAGCATATTTTTTCCCCTCAATGGTTAATCGGCTGTGGGCGCCAGGACCAATACCAATATAGTCATCATAAAGCCAGTAATGTTTGTTATGACGACATTCTTTTCCAAGACGCGCAAAATTAGATACTTCATAGGCAGGGTATCCTGATTCTTTCATAAAAGTATGGGTCCATTCAAAGAAATGAGCACTTTTTTCATTCGATGGCATCAGAAAATCTTTGCGACTGGCCGCTAAATAAAAAGGCGTGCCTTCTTCAATGGTCAGCTGATAAAGCGACAGGTGTGGACCTGCAAGCAGTAGGGAGCTCTCTAATTCTTCTTGCCATGCTGTCAAAGATTGATGGGGAAGGGTATAAATCAAATCAAAAGAACGATTCTTAAAAAACCTATCTGAAATTTCAATGGCTTTTAAGGCCTCTTGCCTAGAATGGGACCGACCTAAAAATCTTAGATTTTCTTCTACAAGAGACTGAATCCCTAGCGATAGTCGATTAATGCCAATTTTTGATAGTGTTTCAAAATTTTTCGTTTCCACAGAATTAGGATTGGCCTCCAAGGTAATTTCAACTTGAGGTGCAATCGGATAAGTATCTGAGATTTCCTTTAACAATGCTTCCACAATAGAGGGTGGCATAAGAGAAGGCGTCCCCCCTCCAAAAAAAATGCTGCTAACCTCAAACCCTTTTGTGCTTTCTTGAAAGCTTTTTAAATCTTGAAGAAGATTCTTTTTCCACTGTTCAACATCAATAGACTCGCGTACATGGCTATTAAAATCACAGTAAGGACACTTAGAAAGACAAAAAGGCCAATGGATATAGAGAGCAAGAGGCTTTTGTATCATCCAAACTTAACAAACCATTCAACGAGTTTCTGAAGGGCGATTGTACGATGACTACATTTCATTTTTCTTCAAAAGTCATTTCCGCAAATGTTTTAGAGGACCCCTTTGGAACAAAGATAGAGTCATATCCAAACCCATTATGACCACGGGGTGGGAAAACGATTTCCCCTTCAACACGTCCTTCAAAAGTACCAAGTTTCTTTGAGATAGGTTCGTAGTGAGCAAGAGCACAAACAAACGTTGCAGAAAAATCTTTAGTATTTGCTTTATCCAAAGCGTCTTTTATTTTTTGAAAGGCTTCTTCATAGGTTCCTGAATCCCCTTTCCATCGATTTGAAAAAATCCCTGGTGCCCCATCAAGCGCATGGATACAAAGACCAGAATCATCCCCCAGCGCGGGCTTCCAAAGCTGATTTGCAAAAGTTATTGCTTTTATTTTAGCATTTTCTTCAAAAGTGGACCCTGTTTCCTCAATAGGAGGGCACTCTCCAGGCATAATATAAAAAGGACCTGATTCAAGTCCTGCTTTCAATTCTTTGATTTTGTTAGGACTTGTTGATGCAATAAAAAGTTGAGTGAGCCATGTCATAATTTTTTCCCCATAATAGCGACAAGTTGTTTTTGAGTAAGCGCCTTGATTCCTTCCTTTGCAAGAGAGAGCATCTCTAACAGTTGTGATTCTTCAAAAGAATTTTGTTCAGCCGTTGCTTGAATTTCGATCAGCTTTCCTTTGCCTGTGAGTACAAAATTTGCATCCGTTTCTGCTTCGCTATCTTCAGCATAGTCAAGGTCCAAAACACTTTCCCCCTTATAAATGCCACAAGAAATAGCCGCGACCGAATCAATAAGGGGAAATGTCTTAACAACCCCTTCCTCAACAAGTTTTGCAAGCGCAAGATGCAAAGCAACATAGGCCCCCGTAATGGATGCTGTTCTTGTTCCACCGTCCGCTTGAATAACG
>VGCX01000108.1 GCA_016869935.1 Alphaproteobacteria bacterium | reverse complement strand
AAAGCTCTTGCGGCCAGGCGATCGATCGATGCTTTCGAATCAGCATGGGATCATGCGGGGGATTTTCCACCATATATTGAAGTTTTACGGCGTAATTTTCTTGAGGATGGTGGTAAATTTTTGCAATAGTTTCTGGAAAATCTGTTAACCAAACACCCCCTTCACCTCCAAAATCAAGGCGTTGTTTGAGGATAATTTCCTGACCATTGTTTGTATAATAATGCGTCATGGGTAGAAACGACCTCGCGCTTTTTTATGATTATGCAGCCCACTCATGAACAGGGGGAAGGGCCATCATATCGCCTCCACCAACTTTACCCATGGAAACCCGTTTAACGGAGGCAGAAACCCAGCGAAAGAGCTCTTTAAATTTTAGGTCCTTTAAGAAAAAAGGAGCGCGCCCTTCTGGCATTAGCTCTTGCAAAATATCACGATCGGCCCCTTCAACACCAACGGCAAAAAAGCTAAGATGCTGATCTTTTTCTTGTTGGTGGACTTTTTCAACGGCTTCTTGCCAAAGAACACCATCTGTTGGGGCGCCATCGGTAATCAAAAAAACCCAAGGGCGGTAGTAGCTGATCCCATGTGCCCGATAAAGGCTTTTACGCTCTTCAAGAGAATCAAGGGCTAACTGCAGTGCTTCTCCCATCGGGGTTTTTCCAGCCGCCGTTAAAACAGGGGGCGTAAAGTCATCAATCGTCACAAAATCTTGCTTTTTTTGGACAACAGAGCCAAAAGTGACCAGACTCACTTCAACGCGGAGCGAGGCCAAAGCGTCTTGTTCCACATCAAACTTAAACTCTGCAAGTCCTTCGTTTAATGCCTCAATAGGGGTTCCTTGCATGGAGGCAGATGTATCAAGAACAAGGATAACGGGGCAACGGCTCTCTGGATTTTCAAGAAATTCTGGGCGGGATATTGTCATTTTTTTTATTATTTTCCTTAAACTAAATTAACTATACCTGTGTTTTAATGTAGACTCAACTACTCTTAAAAATGCTTTCAAATCCCACAGGAAGATTCAGCCCACCACGTATGGGGATAGAGGATGTTTTCAGCCATTGGTACAAAGGCGAATTTGTTCCAGTACGCTACATGAATAAGTTCTGGGGCCCACATAGGGATCATATAATAGCCCCAGCTGATAACCCGATCCAAAACAGCGGTATAAAGCTTCATTTGGTCTAAGGACTCTGCGCTGACAACTTTTTGGACAAGATCATCCACCATTGAGTTTTTGATGCCCGATAGATTAAGGCTTCCTTTTGTATCCGCTGCTTTAGATGTCCAAAGATTTTCTTGTTCAGCACCTGGAACCGAAATATGAGGCACAAAATAAAGGATAATATCGTAATTAAAGTCTTTGACGTGTGTCACAAAAGTAGTTGTATCCACAGACTGGGCAATCGGTTCGATACCAAAACGTTTGAGGGTTGTAAAATATTCCTGATATTGTTTTTCATAAGAAGGATGGGAAAATAAAAACCTGAGCTTAAACGGTCCAAGAACAGGGTGCTGCAGGACGCCATCTTTAATAAACCATCCGGCTGATTGAAAAAGACTAAGGGCTTCTTCAAAGTGCATTCTTAAAACGCCGCTGGGAGAATTTTTTGGCGCTTTGAATTTTAGCAAGGCCGCTTCTGGGGCATATAAAGATTTATCATAGCGACTGAATATTTCTTTTTCTTTGTCAGAAGGGGCGCCTTCTGCGCCAAATCCTGTGTTCATATAAATACTACGATTGCGAGTATAATGGTCATAATACACATGGTGATTGAGCCATTCGAAGTTAAATAATAGGTTCAAAGCTTTTCGAATGCGTCGATCCTTTAGGTGAGGCTGGCGGCTATTAATAAAAAAGGCATTGAGACCATCGGGGTAGGGCTTTTTGATATCTTTTTTGATGACATCTCCTCGCACAAGCGCTGGGAAATTATATTGGTGCATCCATCTTGAAATGCTCCATTCCCAGTGGTGATCAATTACGTTGCGGGCTAATGCCTCTACGATCGTATCTTTTGTTTTGAAAAAACGATAGGTAACCTTGTCAAAATTATAATGACCAGCGTTAGAGGGAAGGGTTCGTCCCCACCATTCCCGAACACGTTTATACGTAATAAAATCCCCTGCTCGGAATATGTCAATTTCGTAAGGACCACTGCCAACAGGCGGAACAAGGCTTGTTGTATTAAAAGAATAGGATTTATAGAATTCTTTGGACAGAACAGGAAGTTTTGCTAAGAAAAATGGCAAAAGTTTGGAAGGGTTTTTAAAGGTAAACTGGACAGTATGTTTATCGATGCGTTTAATAGCGGCAACATCTTGCAAAATCAGCGCATACTTCGGCGATCCTTCAGCCTTTAACAGATCAACCGTAAAGACAACATCTTTGGATGTGATAGCAGATCCATCATGAAATTTGGCCTCTTTATTGAGATTAAAAACAACCGATAAATGATCGGGAGAAACATAAAATGATTCTGCAATATAAGGATAAGCGACATTTGGATCATCGAGGGACGACTTCATTAATGTTCCATGCAAAAGGTCGATTCCTTCTGGGGGCGTTCCTTTGACTATATAGGGATTAAAAGTGTCAAAGCTTGCTTCTCTCGCTGTTAATGTGATAGATCCGGCCTTTTGAGCAAGGGGATTGGCATAAGAAAAGTGGGTAAAATTTTTGGGATATTTGGGTGTAAAAAATTCCCCATGGCTGATACTATAACGCTGGGCCTTTGATGAAAAGCTTCCGAGCAAAAAAAGGATTCCAATTAGTATATGGCAACAATAACGCATTCAACTATCCCCTTAAGGTTTTAAGATACGCAATTAAATTCGCGCGATCTACTATTTTCTTTAATCCAGCAAAAGCCATTTTGGTCCCTGGCATATACGTTCGGGGATTTTTAAGAAACTGATTGAGTGACTCTGGATCCCAAATGCCGGATTTTTCTTGAGCTGCTTTAGAGTATGGGAAGTCTTTAACAATGGCATGGTTGCGTCCAACAACACCCCAAAGGGTTGGGCCAATCCTACAGTGTCCTGCAGAATCTATTGTATGACATTGAAGGCATTTTCGGATCACTTGCTTTCCGGCCTCTATATCTGCTTTTTCAATCAGTGTAAGAATGGAATCTTCTGGTTCATCAGGGGTTACCTTATTGCCGGTTTCTGCTGCGGGCACCTCTTCAATAATGTAAGTAGGTTCAGCAAGAGTCTGAGGTTTTACAAGAATATCAGCTACAAGAGTTGCACCCAAGGCGACAAGAAGTGCTATCAGAATTGCTGCAAAGATTTTGTTCGTTTCTAAATTTTTTCCCATTGGAAAAGCTTTTCTATTCCTAAGTCCTTATGTTATGTATACAAGAAATCACCTAATCGGTGAATGAATTTTTAACAAAGGTATATGAATGAAACCAATTATTTTAATTCCAGCACGCCTTCAGTCAGTTCGGCTGCCCCAGAAAATGCTCGCAGATATTCACGGCAAACCCCTGATTCAATACGTTGTAGAGGCAGCGCTCGCTTCAAACATAGGGCCTGTCTATGTTGCCTCAGCTGAGCCAGAGATTAAAGACGTTGTCGAATCGATTGGGGGGAAGGCTGTTCTTACAGATCCGAACCATCCATCAGGATCAGATAGAATTTTTGAAGCTCTTCAGAAAGTGGACCCAGACAAGAATTTTGATGTCGTCATTAATCTTCAAGGCGATTTGCCGACCGTAAAACCTGATATCTTTAAAACTCTTTTGATGCCTTTCGAGCAAAATCCGACTTTTGACATTTCAACGGTTGGATTTGAAATGCATGACCCTGAGGAAATCAATAACCAAAACATCGTTAAAATTGTCTTTGGTGGGACACCCCCGATAGGCCAAGGGCTTTACTTTACCCGTGGCGTTCCTTATGGGGAAGGGGCCTTTTATCATCATGTTGGTATTTATGCTTATCGCCGTCAGGCTTTGGAACGCTTTGTCAAGCTGCCGCCATCGACTTTAGAAAAGCGGGAACGTCTTGAGCAACTTCGGGCTCTTGAAAATGGCATGACTATAGGCGTTGCTATTGCAGATGAAGGACCACTGGGCGTTGATACCCCAGCGGATCTAGAAAGAGTGCGCGCGATATTAAAGGGGTAATGCCTCTTTCCTACGGAGTCAGTTGAGATCGATGTTGGTCTAATTGCTGGTATAGAAATTTATGAAAATTTGTATAGGCAGGATTTTTCATCTGAGTCGCTAATTCGATGTATTCTTGGGCTTTTTTAAATTCTCTGGTCTTAATCAGGGATTCTATATAATG
>VGCX01000107.1 GCA_016869935.1 Alphaproteobacteria bacterium | reverse complement strand
AAAGGAAAACAATTTTGTCATATGGCCCCCGCACTCTATACTTAAAGATAGATTATTTGAAACAATTTTTTCAGATCTGTCAATGAACTAGAAACAAAACTGTAGATATAGGCGACTATACCTATAGGTATTTTTAATGAACAGCGCGCATGAACCCATTTATTTCCAAAGAAAATGAGTCGTCTCCCAATCGCGTAAAACGCGCAGGTGTTCCCAAAGGAATAGGGTCATTATAGTCCCCGTGACCAAAACGAAGATCTGAGTCCAGTGTTTTTTCCCCAGCGCCTGTTCTAAAAACAGGGATAGAAACGCTTGTGGCAAAGCTGTTGATAAGGAAAGAAAATCGTTCTTCTTTTGTAGAAAATTCTGCACTAGCTGGTCTAATTCCGTGCAAGTCTCCAAAAAGAATGGCACTTACAGATCCAGAAGCAAAGAAGCCTCTTTTGAGCGCTGTTAAAATAGATAGCGCGCGCGTTGGATCTTCCCCCGTTGTTTCAATCAATAAAGCCCTTTTTGTAGTACCGACAGGAAATGGGCCATAAACACCATTCCAATAATCAAGAGATGAAAGATTTCCACCAATTAAGACTGTCTCTATCACTTCTGTTGATTTTGCAGCATGATTAACAGGAAGAATCCCTGTATAGGTAAGAGAAGGTTTTTCTCCTGTAACAACAGGCCATACGTCACGAATTATACTCGTGTTAGTCCACATCCTACCCGTGTTTCTTCGCAAAAAGCAGCAACAGGGCCATGCAGTGAGGGAATTCCATGTGCGTTAAACCATAAATGCAAGGAGGTAATATCGCTGAACCCAACAAGCACAATCTTCGATTGCAAGCGCTCTAAAAATGTTGAATCTGCTTCTACTGCATCATCAAGTTTCTGCCAAAATCTAAGGCTCATACGCCCCCCTCGAATCGCCCATACAATTGACAAAGGATGGTCACCCCCCAATAACGAACAAAAGGCATCCCATACAGCATTTGTCTCTAATATTTCTGGACATTCTTTATCAACTTCAAAAACCTGACTGAAAATGGTTGCATGTCCCTTGAATACATTTTCTGCCAAACGAACCTGTTCAACAACTGGTGCATGAGAAGGAGCGAAAAGCACCACAGATGGGTTAATCTCTTCAAGAGCACTCGATCCGTGTGAAGACGACGCAAAAAAACTGAAAAAAATGAGTGTTAAACAAGACTTTTTCTTTAATTTTAAAAACATTTCTTATCCTGATTTAAATAATTGCTCATACAATATAATCTTCGAATGCCTCTAATAGCAATTCTTTTTCACCCCGAAGGCCCCTTAGAAAACTCGAGCTTCTTTCGATCTTGAGACCCTTTATCTTTCAGTTCCTCGAGAGATATTTCTGACTTTTTTCCCATAGATGCTTGCAATTTCTGTTGTTTCTCTTAAACTTAAAGGGTAAATATAGATTTTAGGAAAAGATGAATGACTGACATGACAGATAACGAATCAAAGCAAAAGACCCTTTACTGTTCCTTCTGCGGCAAGAGTCAACATGAAGTTAAAAAGCTTATCGCAGGGCCCTCTGTTTTTATTTGCAACGAATGTGTTGAGCTTTGTAATGACATCATTCGAGAAGAAGTTCAGGATTCTAGCCCCGCAAAGACAGATAATATCCCAACGCCTGCAGACATTATGGCAACACTGGATGAATATGTGATTGGCCAATTGCGTGCTAAGCGCGTGCTTTCTGTCGCGGTTCATAACCACTATAAACGCCTTGCTCATCCTAAAGGCAAAAATAATATAGAGCTGCAAAAGTCTAATATTTTGCTATTAGGACCCACAGGATCTGGAAAGACCTTGTTAGCGCAAACGCTTGCCCGCATTATTGATGTACCTTTTGCCATGGCGGATGCCACTACGTTGACAGAAGCGGGATATGTGGGAGAGGACGTTGAAAACATTATCCTCAAGCTTCTTCAAGCTGCTGATTATGATGTGGAAAAGGCCCAAAAAGGCATCATTTATATTGATGAAATTGATAAGATTTCTAGAAAGTCAGAAAACCCCTCTATTACGCGAGATGTCTCTGGAGAAGGCGTTCAACAGGCGCTTCTAAAGGTGATGGAAGGAACCATTACCTCTGTTCCACCGCAAGGGGGACGGAAACATCCTCAGCAGGAATTTTTGCAGGTCAACACGACCAACATTCTGTTTATTTGTGGGGGTGCATTTGCAGGAATTGAAAAAATTATTAGTGCCCGCGGGAAGAAAACCTCTATTGGCTTTGGGGCTACCGTAAGTTCACCGGATGATAGAACAGCAGGAAGTGTGCTTTTGGATCTGGAACCTGCGGATCTTTTAAAATATGGATTGATCCCAGAATTTATTGGTCGTCTTCCTATTGCAGCCACCCTTGAAGATCTTAATGAGGACGCCCTTATTCGCATCCTAACAGAGCCAAAAAACGCGCTTGTTAAACAATACCAAACGCTTTTTGATATGGAAAAGGTTGACCTTGAGTTTACGCCGGAAGCCCTTCGTGCTGTTGCGAAAAAAGCCATTGAACGCAAAACAGGGGCTCGAGGTCTTCGGTCAATTATGGAAAACATTTTGCTTGACCATATGTTTAATGCCCCAAGCGATGACACATTAGCTAAAATTGTTATTGATGAACCAGTTGTGACCCATAATGCCCAGCCAAAGCTTATTTATGGGAAAAAGTCTAAAAAATCGAAGAAAGTCGATGCGGCATAATTTAAGGTTTTTTAAACAACTGTAATGACTCAAGAAGTATTTTTCCAAGAAAAGAAACGGCTCCCCCTTATCCCCCTAAGGGATGTCGTTATTCTGCCGCAAATGGTTGCAACGCTTTTTGTTGGAAGGCAGCAGTCGTTAGATGCTTTAAGCAAGGCACTCAAAAACAAAACGAGTGTTATTTTTGCGTGTCAAAAAAACCCTCTTGTTGAAAACCCAAATCTTGATGATCTTTCGTCTTATGGATGTTTGGGACGAATTTCCCAAGTAGTGACCCTTCCTGATGGCAGCATCAAAGTAAGGGCTGAAGGGATTGCCCGTGTCAAGATTTCCGATATAACAAGTGAAAACGGGGGATATGAGGCTTATGCGCAAGTGCGTCCCTATACCCTTTTAGGATCTATTGCGTCCCAAACCCTTGTCAGGGAATTCTTGTCTCTTTTCACTTCATACTCGCAATTAAACAAACGTATTACACGAGAAATGATCGATGTTTTGATGGAATCGGCTGATGAACAACAGCTTTTAGCCTCTATCATAACGCAGATTTCTCTAACCCTGGAAGAACGACAAGAGTTCTTGGAAATTGATTCTATCGAACTCTGCTTAGAGCGGGCCATCCTTTATCTAAAAAGAGAAATAGAGGCCTTTAAAGACGAAGAAAAAATTAAAAACCGCATCCGCGATCAAATAACAAAAAATCATCGCGAATATTATCTTAATGAACAACTGAAAGCCATTCAAAAAGAATTAGGCCAGCAAGGAGACAGTGGCCTTACAGAAATAGAAGAGCTTGAGGCCAAAATTAAAGAAACCCCGCTTTCTAAAGAAGCCAAGGAAAAGGTTGAAAAGGAAATCAAAAAACTTAAAACAATGAATCCTACTTCAGCAGAATCTTCTGTCGTTCGATCCTATATTGACACTATTCTAGACCTTCCCTGGGGCAAGAAAACGTCTAAGGCTTTTACCTTAGAAGAAGCAGAGACTCTTTTAAATCAAGATCATTTTGGCCTTAATAAAGTCAAAGAACGCATTTTAGAATTCCTAGCCGTTCAAAAGCGTGTTGAAAAGATTAAGGGACAGATTTTATGTTTTGTTGGGGCCCCAGGCGTTGGAAAAACTTCGCTAGCGCGCTCTATTGCCAAAGCCACAGGTCGAGAATATATCCGCCTCTCTTTAGGGGGCGTGCGGGATGAATCTGAAATCCGCGGACACCGTCGCACCTACATTGGGTCAATGCCCGGGAAAATTATTCAAGGCATCCGAAAAGCTAAATCATCAAATCCTCTGTTCCTACTCGATGAAATCGATAAGATGGGTTCTGATTGGCGGGGAGACCCTGCCGCTGCCATGTTAGAAGTTCTAGACCCTGAACAAAATGCCCATTTTAATGATCATTATCTTGAATTAGATTATGATTTATCGGACGTATTCTTTATTGCAACTGCCAATTCCTTGGATATGCCAGCGCCCCTTCTCGATCGGATGGAAATCATTCGTTTGGAAGGCTATACCGAAGATGAAAAACTAGAAATCGCCAAAAGGCATTTGCTAAAAAAACAGCGAGAACAAACAGGCCTTAAAGAAAACGAAGTGAGCATTTCAGAAGAGGCCCTTCAGATCTTATCCGTT
>VGCX01000106.1 GCA_016869935.1 Alphaproteobacteria bacterium | reverse complement strand
AAAAATTAAATAAGGCTCTGGCACATCCAGTTCCAAGGTACCCCGAGCAAGCCGTGCGACTTTTAAAGATTGAAACGCCCCATAAAGAGGGTCCAGAAAATCGTGACTTGGATGATTTGGGGTTTCATAAAGTTTTTGCACTTCCTCATAAACCATCCTCGCAGAAGATCGCATCAGTCCCCGACAAAAACGATGGCGTTTTTTTTGACCTTGTTTATCAATCCAAATGTGAACGGCGACACATGCCCGATCTTCTTTGGGATTTAAAGAACAAAGCCCATTGGATAAAACGTGGGGCAACATGGGAATGACCCGATCAGGGAAATAGACAGAATTCCCCCGCAAATAAGCATCCTGATCCAACGCACTCCTAGGTTTAACGTAATGAGATACATCGGCAATGGCGACGATAATATGCCAGCCTCCCTTGTTTCCAGGATCCTTGTCCGCTGTCGCCCACACCGCATCATCAAAATCGCGTGCATCCTTCCCATCAATCGTGATGAGAGGAATATTCCGTAAATCCTCGCGATTTCCAAGAGGCGGAACAGACCCTTTCTCAGCAATTTCAAGGGCTTCTTTCGAAAAATCCATCGGCAAATTCGCCATATGGGATACCAATAAGCTTACATCACTCGTTTCCCCCATCAAATGATCCAAATGAATAAAGGCAGGATCCGTGGAAATAACGGTCCCTTGAAAAACAGCCCCGATTTTCTCTGGCGGGAAATCGACGGGATTTTCCAATTGAAAGGCTACATCTATTTTTCTCTGTAAAGGAATAAAACGCAACCCAACATCCGTATGATAAACGCTTCCTAAGATTGTTTTTGGAAGCTCTTCTTTCGGATTAATTTGTTTTTTCTGATCTTGGAAAGATCCTTTTCTGACCCGTGCATAGAGTCCTTCTTGACTTAAAGCCCTCAACACATTTTTCAAATGCTGCCGTGCTTCAACCCCTTTCAACCGAAAAACTTTTGCAATATCTCGCCTGGTCGTCAGGGGTCCATTTTTTTGAATAAACGAAAGAATATCTTCCCGAGAGGGAAGAGTGATTACCTTTTTCCTAAAATATTTATTGGTTTGATCTTTTTCCAAACAGCCGCTCTTTTATGATTATTTCTTCTTTTTATTATCCGCTTGTTCAGAAACAATTTCAACCGCTCGTTTGAGATCGACATCTAAAATAAAATCTTTCTTTAAAGAAATAAAGATTTTTCCATGCTTTAGGTAGGGTCCAAAACGACCAAGCCCCAGTTGAAGAGGTTCTTTCGTTTCAGGGTGAATCCCTAAATCTTTAGGCAAAGACAAAAGCTCTAATGCCTTTGAAAGCTCAACGCCTGCAGGATCCATTCCCTTCAAAAGGGCAGCGCGCTTTGGTTTTTCCTTGCCTTTTGCTTCCCCCAATTGAACATAAAAACCATAGGGACCTTTTCGAACAGTGATCTCTAAACTTGTTGCAGGATCTTTTCCAAGAGCGCGAGGATAGTCGGATAGTTCTTGAGACTTTTCTTCCTCATCCTCTTTAACTTCGCCGCCAATCGGCTGAGTGTGTTTGCAGTCGGGGTATCTTGTACAGCCAAGAAACGCCCCAAACTTGCCAAGCTTCAGGTGCAGCTGACCCTCTTTGCATGTGGGACAAGTACGATCCTTTCCGTCCGGGAACAAAAATACTGAAAGTTCTCGGTCTAAAGCATCTAACACATCACTTACCTTAAGATCCTTTGTTCCATCAATTTTTGCCTTAAATTCCGTCCAGAATTTTTTCAATACTTGTTGCCAAGGCAAAGTGCCACTTGCAATATCATCCAGTTCATCTTCAAGAGAGGCGGTAAAATCATACTCTACATACTTCTTAAAAAAGTTTTCCAGGAACGTAGAAACCAAACGCCCCCGACCATCCGGAATAAATTGACGTTTTTCGAGAGTCACATATTGACGCTTTTGTAAGACCTGTAAAATAGAAGCATAGGTTGATGGGCGTCCAATTCCTAGTTCTTCCATCTTTTTAACAAGACTTGCTTCTGTATAGCGCGGCGGGGGCTGCGTAAAGTGCTGGAGGGGACGAACCTCTTTTTTCTGAAGGGCATCCCCTTTCTCCAAAGACGGAAGCAAGCCTTCCTGATCAGCGTCATCCCCGCCTTCCCCTTCATCTTTGCTTTCTTGATAGACTGAAAAGAATCCATCAAACCGTACCGTAGACCCAGTCGATCTAAAAATAATCTTTTCATCTTTAGAGACAAGATCAGCCGATACTTGATCCAACACGGCGCTTTCCATTTGGGAAGCAATCGCCCGCTTCCAAATAAGCGTATAAAGCTTAAGCTGTTGCGGGTCTAAAATTGAGGCCAGCGATGCTGGTGTGCGACGAATATCTGTTGGGCGGATAGCTTCATGGGCTTCTTGCGCATTTTTAGATTTGCTTTTATAAAACCGTGGAGCCTCTGGCTTATAATTATTTCCATAGGCCTCTTCGATATAAGCCCGACAGGAGGTGATAAAATCATTCGAAACATTGACACTATCGGTACGCATGTAAGTAATCAATCCGACGGTTTCGCCTTTAATATCAATTCCTTCATATAAATTTTGAGCCAGTTGCATCGTCCGCGCTGCCCCAAAGTGAAGTTTGCGTGCTCCTTCCTGTTGAAGGGTAGACGTAATAAAAGGGGGCGCTGGATGGCGCTTAACTTGCTTTTTCTCAACAGTTCCAACAGAAAAGTCTTGCTGTTGAATCTTCTGAAGGGCGTCGTGGGCTAATTTTTCTGTATTTAAATCAAATTTAGAAAGCTTTTTCCCATCCAAATGCGTCAGCCTGGATAAGAAAACTTTCTTAGCATTCGTTTCAAAATCAGCTTCGATCGTCCAATATTCCTCAGACTTAAATTTTTCAATTTCCGCTTCCCGTTCTGTAATTAACCGAAGCGCGACCGACTGCACACGGCCTGCGGACTTGCTGCCGGGAAGCTTCCGCCATAAAACAGGCGACAGGGTGAATCCCACCAAATAATCAAGAGCCCGGCGGGCTAAATAGGCTTCTACCAACTGTTGATTCACTTCGCGGGGATGTTCAATCGCTTCCAAAATTGCTTTTTTGGTCACTTCATGAAAAACGCTTCGATAGACCGTCTTGTCCTTTAAAATCTTCTTATTTTTTAGTACCTCTAAAACATGCCAAGCTATCGCCTCTCCTTCGCGATCAGGGTCCGTTGCAAGATAAAGAGTATCCGCTTTTTCTACGGCATCGCCAATGATTTTTAGGTTTTTTTGACCTTCTTTTGATACCTCCCACACCATGGCAAAATTATGGTCTGGATCCACAGATCCGTTTTTTGCTGGCAAATCACGAACATGGCCATAACTTGCAAATACTTTAAAATCAGATCCTAAGTATTTTCCAATTGACCTAGCTTTGGCAGGAGATTCTACGATAACAACATTCATGTTTTGCCTTTTAACCCTTTATGCAATGGCTGTCCTTATATAATGAATTTTCTTCCTCTTCAAGAGGGGAAGGCTGGTTTTTAGAAAATAAAGCGCTAATATGACCTTTACGACCCATAGCGCCTAAACTTCTCCAAAATCTCCAGGAGCCTTGGCGCAAGCATAAAAACATCATTAAGGTATTTTGCCGTTAAGGCTGGTTGATCAGGATATTCGTGTGCAATATGATTTCTTGTGTTTCTCATCGTTTCCCAAAGCTGTACGCTGTCTATAATGCCAAGACGCTCAAGCTTATTAAGCTTATCAATCATCGTCAAACTGTCTTCGTAGTCTTTAGTTAGCACCAAAAGCGTATCAATCATAACACGCCCCATATAATCCTGGAGCTTTGCAAATCGACTAATCAGCATTTCTATCAAAAGCATTTCTTGAGATGCTAGGTTTAAAAATTTTTCTTGATTGAGCGGGAAAAGTTCTTTTAAGGCATCTATTGATTCTTTGATTTTTTTTGCGTGAATGTCCGCTATCTGCATCATTTCATTAAGCTTGTTCATAAAAATCTGATCCCTTCGTTTTTTGCAACATCATAGATTGGTAGTTTATAGGGGAAATTCATAACATTTAACACCACATCTATTTTTTGATCCCCAATTTTTTCCTTCAGTAACGCAATGAATTTTCCTTTCTGAGAGGCCGCTTCATCGATGGATGATAAGGTTGTTTCAATATATAAATCAAGATCGCCCCCTTTTCTATTGAGATCTGCTCGAGATCCAAAAACCCAAAGCTTATCACCCTCTAGAAAGAACTTTCTAAAGACTGCCTCTAAGGCGATAGAGTCCTTAGTAGATAATCTTACAATTGGTTGAGACGCAACCATCCAAAAGGACTTCTGTGTTTTTTTAATAACACTAAATCCGGCCTTTTCATAAGATCGAATGGCCGCTTCATTTTCAATCTCTGGATCAACAAAAGCATACCGGTAGTGTGGAAAAACATAATGATTCAAAAAAGCCTCAATCGCTTTAGATCCAATACCGTTTGAAAGATAAGCTTCGCTTCCAATAAACATATCGATAGCCGCTAAACTCTCTGGCAA
>VGCX01000105.1 GCA_016869935.1 Alphaproteobacteria bacterium | reverse complement strand
ATTAAGTTACTTATATGTTCAAATTTAGCTTTCAGCACAAGGGGCAACTGTTCGAACTCTCTTGCTGCTCTTTGGTTTACAAATTCTATTTTCCAGCTCAAAACACAACACCATATATATCATATAAGAGATAATTTCACAAGGATTAACTCCTTATAAAAATCATTGTTAATCGCTAAAACGTTAAAACAAAAAAGAAGGTATAAAAAGTTGAAAAAACTTCGAAAAAACCCCGATTTAGATATGTTTTTCTGAAAAAATAGGATGACCTTATCTATTAGTAGGGAAAGAAAGAAAAGTTAATGAAAGAATCATAAGTCTTTTTTTCCATCATTTTTTTCTATCTTATGGTATATATATCCTATCTTAAAGGAGTGTATCATAGTTTATGACATTTAAGGATTTAGAAAAGAAATTTCATACTCTTATTAATACCATACAGCAAAAAGGGGGACATCTTATTTTTGTTGGGGGATGCGTTCGTGATATTTTGCGGGGCATTGAGCCTAAAGATTTCGATGCAGAGGTTTATAATCTCTCAAGCGAGGATCTTCTTTCTGCTCTTGGGGAAATAGACCAGGTCAAAACGATTGGCAAAAAGTTTGGTGTTTTTTATTTAACTGACTATAAAATTGAAATTGCTCTTCCCCGCTTAGAACAAAAAATTGCAAAGGGTCATAAGGGCTTTGATATTAAAACGTATCCTTCCCTTTCCTTTAAAGAGGCCTCCATTCGCCGAGACTTGACCATAAACAGTATGGGCTGGGACCCCATTGAAAAGAAGCTTCTAGACCCCTGGAATGGCCAGCGGGATTTAAAAAACAAAGTCTTACGCGCGACCAATCTTGAAACTTTTGGCGAAGACCCTCTAAGAGCCCTTCGCGTTGCTCAGTTTATGGCACGGTTTAAAATGCATCCCGACGCCTCCTTAAAAAATCTTTGCGCTGCCCAAGATTTATCAGAACTTTCGATGGATCGACTATTAGCCGAATTTAAAAAACTCCTGATGATGGGAATAAAACCCTCTTATGGCCTTCGGTTTCTTAAGGAAACAAACCTCCTGAGTTTCTTTGCTGATATTTGTCCGACAGATTCCATTTTAGAGGCATTGGATGAAGCGGCTCTTTATGATGAAAAAGACTTTGCTTTCATGCTGGCTATTTTAACGGTTGATGCTTCTTTTATTCAGGTGAAATTATTTTTCCAAATAATGAACTTGCCCAAAGAAACTCAAGAAGTCGTTTATTTTCTGCAGAGTCTTACGCTTTGCTTTTTTAATCGACTGAAGGAAGGAGATGAGGGATACGCGTATAGAGAAATGGCAGCCTATTGTTATGAACACCGCTATTTGCCTCATAAATTCCTTACCTTTCTAAAATTCACCCGCAATCTAGAGGAAGGAAATTTAAAAGCGGATCACTACAAAGTTTTTGACAGAAAAAAAATACAGCCTATTATAAAAGGGAATCATATATTGAAGTGGCGCCCTGAAACTTCACCGCAAGAGTTTTCAGGAATACTAAAAGAATGTCATAGGCTTCAATTGAAAGAAAATATTTCTGATGAGCTGGTAATTTGGGACCGCTGGCAAGAAAATCAGAACCTTAACAAAGAAAAGAGATAATCAATGTCTAAAAAACCCTACATCATTGTTCTAGGCAATGAAAAAGGCGGAACAGGAAAATCAACAACCGCCATGCATGTTATGACAGCTTTGCTGCGGTTAGGATACAAAGTAGGCAGTATCGATATCGACGCCCGTCAAGGGACCCTTTCGCGTTATATTCAAAATCGCGAAACGTTTGCGAAAAACTATGACATCGATCTTCCCATGCCTCTGCACTATCGTCTTGAACGATCAAAAGCGGATTCGATTAAAGCAGCAGAAGCTGAAGATCAAACCGCATTTGAAAAAGCGATACTTACCTTACAAGACTGTGATTTTATTGTCATTGATACTCCAGGGCATGATCTTTATCTTTCAAGATTAGCGCATTCTTACGCTGATACACTCATCACCCCGCTTAATGACAGTTTTATCGACCTTGATGTTTTGGCACATCTTAAATCTGATTCTTTGGAACTAGAAAAACCTAGCATTTATGCTGATTGGGTTTGGGAACAGAAAAAACATCGAGCCGTTAGAGACCGAGGATCGATTGATTGGATTGTTCTAAGAAATCGTCTGTCCCACATCCATGCCCACAATAAGGAAAAAATGGAGGGGGTCTTAAATACCCTTGCAAAGCGCCTTGCTTTCAGGCAAGTACCAGGATTTAGTGAACGTGTTATTTTCCGGGAACTCTTTTTATCGGGTCTTACTTTATTAGATCTTCAAGATGTGGGCCGTCCCCTAACCCTATCTCATGTCGCCGCAAAGCAAGAGCTCCGCAACCTTATGAACCAGATTAAAGTTGCAGCCCTTGAAGAAAAAATAAAAGAAGTTTTGTAATAAGGCTCTCTAAAATTAGCTTTGCAACATAGTCTCAAGAGCAGCGATTAGATCTGCGATGCTGTTTCTCCGTCCATTGATAGACGTTACATAACGAACTGCACGCCCAATCATACTTGTTGCAAGTTCTTTGCTAATAATCCATATTTTTGATGGATCTCCTACAGAAACTGGGTTCTCAACAGTCTCCCCGCCCTCGTCAACACCTGTACATTTACCTTGGCGCAAACAATTAATAAGTTCCCCGAAATTTGGTTGGTCTTTTAAAGTTCCTTTCATTTCGGCAACCGCAGTCCAACCCATGGCATGATGGGTTGTACCACTAAGACTGGCTGAGACGACACTATGAACTTTATTTTCTAATGCCTCTTGATCATAATTAGCTTGTTGAGTTGGGGCAGGAAAATAAGAACAGACCTTCACATGGGCCTTAAAGGGAATACGAGAAAGGTTAGCAGCATTCGTGCTAAAACCAACAAGCAGCACAGAAAATAATCCCACAAATTTTAATAAACGCATAACGTGCCTCTCCCTTAATTTTTTATGTTTATAATTTTAATTCTAGTTTAATTATAGGGATCAATCAATCCCAACACAAAAAGAGAAACGAAGAGACCTAAAATCCTTTTGTTCTTAGAAGTCCAACGACTTCCCCATGAACACAAATCTCTTTTTCATCATGGGCCCTTGGAATCATATATTTATTGCTGGTTTTTAAAAGGATACGCGTTCCTTCAACTTCAAAGCGGCGCAGCATAAGCTCATGATCCACTGACACTAAAAATAATCCCCCATGATGACCTGTATTTGTTTTCTTAAGAATGAGAATATCTTCATTCAAAAGGGCAAATTCTTTTAAAAAATCCCCTTGAAGCGTCAGTGCAAATAGGTCTCCCTCTGGAAACAAGGCCCTATTCAGAGAAAGCGCAGACTGAGAATCCTCTAAAAAATTAAGACTAATACTGGAGGGAAGCGATCCAAACAAAGGAATAGAAGGCAGTGTCGAAGAATTTGTTGATTCGATTTGTTTTTCATAGGCATCGAAAACTTCTTGATCTTGATCGGGTGTTTTTAAGACTTCGATGGTTCTTGCGGCATGAGGAGAAAGCTTGCAATACCCCTTCTTCTTCAAGGCCTCCACCAAAGAATGAACCGTTGACTTTGATCGAAGGACCATACCCTCTCGCATTTCGTCATAGGAAGGTGAAATTCCATGGCGTTTTTGGTAGTGAATCAAAAAAGAAAGAAGTTCATGTTGCCGCCTAGTAAGCACAGTGCTATTATCCCTTATAGTTTGGTTTATTATAGTAAAAAAGTTCTTGTGCATCAACGATAAAGGATGTTCAAAAAGGGTCATAAGACGTGATAGCGTTAAACTCTATTAAAAAATATCTTGCGGCTTTTAGTCTTGGGGTTTGTGGTTTTTTTCTTGTTCAAGCATATCTTGTGTTTGACCCCCACCATCTTACGGGAAAAACTCTTGGAACCTACGAGATTCTTTTAGAGCAAGATACGATTCTAAAAGAGCTGGCTCAATTTATTGAACAACAACATGATGCCAGAAAGGCGATGGTACAAGACGGGGATATTGAGGCACATCAAACTATTACAACCCTTCATCAAACCATTCAATCCCATTTAAAGACGCTTCAATCAAATGCATCGACAGACGAATGGAAGGGGGCTTATAAAACGCTTAGGGATTTTTATAGCGCTTACCATAAAAGCCAAGAACAATTTTTAAACGCAATGAAATCATTCGAACCCTTAAAAGATACGTTGATGACAAAATCAACGAAACCGATTTTGGATCTTCTTTCAGAAATGAAATTGATTGCTCAAACACCCTCTGAACAGAAAGCTTTGCAAGGAATTGGAAATGAAATTACGACCCTAGAGGAACGTCTTCATAAAGTGTTGCAGCAAAAAAGTAAAATTGCTCAATCGCTAGAATCTTTAACTGCCTTAATGGAATCAAGCACAAAAGCCCTATCAGTCTTCTTAAAGTCCGTTGAGACAAAATCTGATATTCGAACGGAAGCGGAAAGGCTTCAAACCCTTATTTTGAATTATTTTTCATCTATTCATCAGCTGAAGACGCTGTGTACAGAAA
>VGCX01000104.1 GCA_016869935.1 Alphaproteobacteria bacterium | reverse complement strand
AGCCGCATATAATAAAAACAAGGTTGTCATTTTTTTTAAGGTAAAGATCCCATAGATTTTTAATTTTTCCCAAAAATGTGGCGTCTTTAGATCCCATCCAAGATATTTCATCAAAAACCAAAAGACATTTTCCCTTTTGGAGTTTCTCTCCTAGCGCCCAAAAAGCATCGCTCCAATCCATGTATATGGCGGGGGCCGTTCGAAAAGCTCGAGCCATTTGACGAGAGAATTCTTCTAATTGATGCCGTGTTGTTGTTTTTTCTTCAGGAGGAAGACCAGAAAAATAGTATGCTTGAGAAAAATCTTTTCCAAACTCTTCCAAAAGACGGCTTTTACCAATACGTCTTCTTCCGCGCATAACAATTAAAGAGGCTGAACGTTTTGCTTGAAACTCTCTTAATTTGATTAATTCTTTTTGTCTTCCTAAAAACTTCATTGCAGGATCTCTCTAAATTGTCGATTCTCTTCTCCAAGATAGACTATATTTTTGGAGAAGTAAAACAACATTTGGTTTTTTTCTTCTCCGAAATATCTCATAAAAATGGAGAAGTAAAACCATCTAAGATAGTCCCAAGAAAGACAAGGACAAAAAACTCGGAATATTGCTATTCTTTTTTCTCTGCCATCAGGAGTTTCTACAATACGTTACTTCCAACCCTTAAATAGGCCTTGAATCTTTCCATCCTTTTTTACTCAGAAATGCTATCTCTTTTTTCTTATTTTTCGGTCCAGCTTTTAGGGAGCATTATAGTTTTACGAAGATGTTTATAAATACACAGGGCGATCAAAAAAAATTCATTTTGAATAAATTTATTGATATTATTTTCAATAAATTATAACTTAATCCCTATTATCAATGGTAAGTGGAGGAATTTTTATGATAAAAAAACGTCAAGTATCTATAGCCTTATTAAGTGTTTGCTTTTTATCACCCAGCGGATTTTGTGCAGAAGAAGGCGGAGGAACAGGTGGTGGAAGGACCTCTCCAGTGGGAAAAATGTATCCGGACTCCCCAATAGAATTTGGGGATGCTTGGGCCAAAGCAGAAGCCCAAGTGGCCGCATGGAAAGGTCGCCCCCCTCAACCTCTCTCTCCTGCGGAGGCGGGAATAGGTTCTGGACCCATGACAGCAGCCGCACATGCAAGAGCTATGAGACAAGTGCAAGATCTTATGCACTTAAGTGTTGGGGGACCAGCCGCAGCTTTAAGAGATAAGGGCAGAGAAGCATCACCTTCCTCTAGTTTTTTTAAAAGTAGTCTTCCAGAAGACGAGATTACTAAGAAAAGATTAGAAGAGTTATTACTAGGAGAGACTGTCCCTCACAGCACCTACTCTTTGAACCTTATAATCAAAGATATGGAAGAAGATGAATGGATAAGCACAATGAGACGGTTCCGAGAACTAGGAATAAAATGCATTGCCGAGCAAGATTATATTTTCATCTTTTCGAATATTCGTTCTATAAGTGAAGCTGATTGGCCAACACATAGGGAAAGAGTAAAAACAATGTATGCCAGAAGAAGGTAAAATTTCTAAAGCTCCACCTCTTCCCGAAGGGGGCGATCAAGCAGGAAAGAAATGGATTCAAGGACACTCATGTCCTCATAGAGGACCTTATAAATCGTTTCACAAACGGGCATAAAGACGTCCAATTTCTTAGCCAGTTCCATAGCAGAGGCAGCCGTGTGAAATCCTTCAACGGTTTCCTTTGTGCTATCTAAAATGTCAGATACTTTCGCCCCGCGTCCGATGGATCGTCCTAATTTATAGTTTCTAGATTGACTGCCCATACAGGTCAGAATGATATCCCCAAGCCCTGAAAGCCCGTAGAAAGTTTCCAACCTTCCGCCAGCCTTAACCCCCAACTCAGAAATTTCAACAAGACCACGGGTAATAAGCGATGCAACGGCGTTTTCTCCAAGGCCATACCCATATGTAATCCCACAGCCTATCGCCAAAACATTCTTTAGTGCCCCACCAATTTGAACGCCGATCACATCATCATTCAAATAAAGACGGAAATTCATATAATTAAGGGCCTTTGCAATCGCCTCTCGACTTTTGGGGTCCGCACAAGCAAGAGTTGTCGCTGTGGGCAAAGTTTTTGCAATTTCAGGGGCAAAATTTGGTCCTGAAATAACCCCAACAGAAGCGCCTGGAATGACTGCTTGGATTACCTCTGTCATTAAAAGTGTTGTCTTTTTTTCAATTCCCTTACATGCAATCACAAAAATCATATCTTTGGTCGTATAAGGCTTAATCTGTTCCATAACAGCCCTTAAAGATTGAGACGGAACAGCAAGGACAATAATCTGATGATTCTTAATTTGGGTAATGTCGGAGGTTGCTGCAATCGAACTGCTTAAGGTAATCCCGGGAAGATATTTGATTTGATGTTCCGTGTTAATGGCATCTACATTTTCTAAGGACCGCGCCCAAATGGTAACATCTGATCCTGCTTGTTGCGCCACAACACCAAGGGCTGTACCCCAAGCTCCCGCTCCTACAATAAAAACTTTTGACACGATAGTACCCTCATTCTCTATAATTTTTTGTACCACGATGGGCTTAGATCTTGCAACCATTCAAATGCGTAAGGGAAAGATCGTTTTTCTTTTTTATGATCTGAAAAAAGAATGGCCCCTCCCCTTTCAAGATGCTCTTTAAAAAGAGCGCTAAGTTTTTCTGTAAAACTCGCATCCAAATGGGCAAAAGGTTCATCGATAACCCACACTGTAAAAGCCCCACATAAAAGGCGCGCCAAAGCAAGACGCTGCTTTTGCCCCTGGGAAAGCTGATGGATTTGTTTATGTAAAAGGGACGATAAATCAAAGAGTTCTATCGCTTTTTCATACCCACTTTTGTAATACGTTGCCCAAAAAGAAAGGGTTTCTTTAACCGTTAAAACTAAACTTTGCCAATCAGTATGTCCCACAAAACAGAAAGAAGTGTGCCACATAACAGCAGACTCTGCACCCCCCTTCAACCCTACAATTGTTCGAAGAAGGGTTGTTTTGCCGGCCCCATTTTCCCCACCGATACATAAGCTTTCTCCGGCCCTTACAGAAAACGAAAGCTTCTGGTGGTTAAAATTTAACCGATCAAGACAAAGCAGAGGTGTCACGAAAGGCCCCAGGTTTCCAAAGAATATCTTTAGTGCCAGCCTCATTAAAGAAACGCGCAAGAACAAAAAACAAATCAGAAAGACGATTAATATAGATCAAAACCTGATCATTAATATCGGCTGTTTGCTGTAAAGTCACAATACTACGCTCAGCGCGCCTCGCAATTGATCGCACCATATGAAGAGCTGACGATAAAGCAGTTCCCCCAGGCAAAATAAAAGACGTCAAAGGCGCCAGATCTTTATTAAAATGATCTATCGTTTTTTCCACCCAAGTAACCTGCGAAGACTGAACGCGCAAACACCCTTCCTGGTTCAGATCTTCAAGACATAAGTCAGCCCCAACATCAAAAAGATCATTTTGTATATGCTCAAACAAACGAAGGTGATCTTCTTCAGCAAACAACCGGCAAAGGCCAAGCGTAGAATTCAATTCATCGACATCCCCAATCGCCTGGATTCTTGCATCATTTTTTAAAACACGCGTGCCTGTGCCTAGCGATGTTTTGCCTTTATCTCCCCCACGGGTATAAATACGGGTCAGTTGTACCATTTTTTTACCTTTCTTTGTTCCTTAGTTTTACCCAAAACAACGAAGCAAAGTAAACTTATTTCTGTGTATAAGTTCATTGGTTTTTTTAAAGCCTCAGAGATAGTTGTTGACTTAGCATTAAAGAATCTTTATTTTTCCTATAATGATAAATATTGAGAGGTCATGATGATGCGTAAGTTTTTTTTGATTTTTATTGTCCTCCAAAGCTTTGGTTTAGAGGGGATTTCTGCAACAAGGGCTCTTGTTCCTGAGGGAGTATTATCTCCAGAAGATCAAGAGATTATTTTGGGAAGTTGCAGAAAAGTTGATAGCCTTTTTGGAACCCATAGAACAACAGACGAAGATTTTAGACAAAGAGCTAAGCGTGAAGGTTTAGCTGCTTTATTTGACTATGACACACAACAGCTACACCTTGTAGCAAAAGGACCAGTCCTAGACCCTAGCGCCCCAGCATACATTGAATATCACGACCCTAAAACGCATAACGTATTCCAAGGTAGTATTATTGATTCTACATTCTATCCCTTGGGCTCTAGAGACATCATGTTTTCAGATTCCACACAGGTTATTGATAGTGAAATAATCACAAAAGCTGCATCTGCATTTCCGATCCGACTTCATGATCTTAGGACCCCAACAGATCCCATGATCCTCGACGCCTTAAAAAAGGCGTATCCTTATCATGGATATATGTTTCAAGAACTTTCTCTTGTAATCGATGGCTCCCTAGATCCAAAAGACTACGCAGCAACAACAACCAGTGCAGGATCTTGTCTATGTATAGGTGTTTTGAATAGAGAGACCCATAAAAGAGGGATATATCACACGATAGGCCCACAACATAATCTTATAAATTTTTTAAAACTTATTGACGACGTTGCAGAAGGAAACCTTTTGAACGTCAACATCACGTTGGCAAGTGGGTTTATACGCGAACGAACTCTGGTTGTTCTGGATGTGATTAATGCCCTTATGCAAAATCGTTTAGGGGATGGCTATAGGCCTATTGACCTACACACCTTC
>VGCX01000103.1 GCA_016869935.1 Alphaproteobacteria bacterium | reverse complement strand
TCCAAAAAATAGAGTTTAGCCCCCGCCAGTTTGATGTCCTGGCGGCCTTAATGCAGCTTAAAAAACCACAGGCCGTTGCAACCCTTTTAGGGATTAGCAACAAAGGGGTTGAAGCGCACCTATATAATATCAAACAAAAACTTCCCCTCAAAAGAAAGGACTTAAGGCATTTTATTGATACCTGTACCGAATCCGAAAAGACCACCCTTTATGCCAAATATCAACACCTCCTCAAAGAACAGGCCTTGTCTGAGGTTCTAAAACAACTCAAAGCCTTAAAAAAACCCCTCGCCTATTCCTGGACAACTGATAACGATGTCCCCCTGCAGGCCAATAATCACTTAGAACGAGCCGGATTGATTCATGGAGACCCTCAAGGCGGCAAACAGCTCTTGATCGATCCCTCCCCCTTCCTGTCTCTTGATTACTATCAAACAATGGGGGAGATCTTAAAAGACGCTTTTCCAGAAGCAGAAGATCTTCTTAAAGACTTTTTAGAACAAGTATCCTCTCAAAAAGATCCTCTCCCTCCCTCTGTGTTTAAAAAGTTTGGTATGCTTTCATTTATCGGTTTATTGCTGTTAAGCGTATTATTTTTTGTTTTTTATACACGCCCCTCTTCTATACCCTCTGACCTTAAAACACCCTCTTTCCTCCTTGCAAGGCAAGATATGATCCATCAAATCCAACGCCATTTAAAGTCTCAAAGTATGGTCGCCTTAATCGGCATTGAAGGAAGTGGCAAAACAACCCTTGCACGCCAATACGCCAAAACATGGAAAGCTCAAGAAAACTCTTTCGTCTTTGAACTCAATGCCGAATCAAAAGAAACCTTGATCCATTCTTTTTTTGATCTTGCCTATGCCCTTGCCAAAACAAAAGACCTAAAAGATGAAGTGGCCTTAATAGAACACCATCATAAAGAAAAACAATTGCTTTTATTTATAAAAAATCATCTCAAACAATACCCCACACCACTCCTTATTTTTGATAACCTGGAAGACCCTTCCCTCTTAAGGGATTATGCCTGCACCTGGGGAAAGGTTATTGTAACCTCCAGAAACCTTAATTTAAAAAACTCCCATTATATGAACACCTCAGATATTCTGCTTTTAAATCCCCTCACCAAACCAGAAATGCTGGAACTTTTTCAAAAGCTGCTTAATAATAAACCCAACCCTCAAGAACTAGAGAAGATTTTAGAGCAGATTCCCCCCTTTCCTCTCGATGTCACCCTAGCTGCCGCCTATATAAACTCAACCAGCATTTCGGAATATGTCAAAAATATGACAAACCCTACAACCTTTGAACCTTTTCTAGAGGTCCTTGTAAAAGAAGGGGGGTCTTATTCTAAAACACGCTATAGTATTTTTAAGCCTCTCGTTAAAAAACTCCTGAAGGATCATCCAGACTTTTTAGAACCCCTCCTCCTTATTGGATTAATGGAGTCTCAAAACATCCCAAAAGACTTTGCTTCCCCCTTATTGATCAAATCCCTTCAGCAATATGCTTTAATTCTTACCCATGAAAAGACCTTTTCTATGCATCGAACAACCCAATCAATGATTCTTCATTGCCTGATGCAAGAAGACCCACTCTTTAAAAAACGCATACCCTCTTTAATCAAAAAGCTGACCCACTCCATAGACTCCCTGCTGGAACTTGAGGATTTACCCGCCCTTCAAAATATGATCCCTCACCTCAATAAGCTTTTAACCCTCAAGGATCTTCTAAACCAAGAGATTCTGTACACCCTTCGAAGTAAACTTGGGAATATCTACTATTATGCCCAAACGGGCATTTATCACTACGCTCAAAAAATCCTTCAACAAAATATTGATGCGCCTTCCTCAAACACTGAAGATGTTTTAAGTGATTTTATCTATATGGGACGCATCCATGTCCAGCTTGATGAAAAGGAATCTCTGACCGCTCTCTTAAAGCATATAACCAAAACCTATAAAAAGGAACTCGAAAGAGAAACCCTCCATACAGCATGGGCTTTGTCCTTTATGGGCGATATGTATACTATCCTAGGAAAGTATGTGCACGCAAAAGACTTGCTTGAGACCAGTTGTCATATTTACAGAAAAAAGAATGACGCCATGGGACTTGCCCGCTCCCTTGCCTACTTAGGCAATGTCTATTTAAAGCTTGGAAACTACCAAAAAGCCAAAGGAGTTTTAGATTCAAGCTATGGGATTTACGTTTCAGCCTATCCAAGTGATCATTATCGATTAGGGTGGATTCTTCAACTCCTAGGACGGGCCCATCTTTGTTTACATAACTACGATGAAGCGCGTCGTTTAATGGAAAAAAGTCTTGCAATTTACAATCTTTATTTTGCGGAGAGCAAAATATTAGTCGCCTGGGCGGCTCTTTATCTCTGTAATACCTATATTGAACAAGGCCTTTATCAAAAAGCCCTCACCCTTCTAGAAAAAAGACGGGAGATCTCCCATAGGCACTATCACCCCCACCATCATGTCTGTGCGCTTGAGTCGTTTCTTCTTGGAAAAGTTCTTTTAAAAACAGGAAATCTTAAAAAAGCAAAACCCCTGCTTCAGGATAGTCTCAAGACTCTTAAGGAAATTTTACCCGAAGATCACGTGGATATCGCCCTCGTTGAAACAAGTCTTGGGGAAGTGTTGACCTTACAAAAGGATTACCCGCAAGCAGAGCAATACTTCCTCAAAGCCTTAGAGATTCTAAAATCCAAACGAAAGCCCGAAATCCACAGACCCTTAGAGGGATTATATCATCTTTATTGGCAGCAGTACCTCAACGCAACCAAAGCACGACTTGATAAACAGGCACGATACCTTCACGATAAAAGCCTCTCCATCCTTGCAAAAATCACCAAGCATTTTAAGGAATACTTCCCCAATGATCCCCCCTTAGAGTTAAAGAAGAATCCAGAAGCTGATTTTTGGAAGTCCGTTTATGAAGCGTCTCAACTCAAACAAGAGGGTATGAGCTCTATTGAAGAAAGCGAAAGGTCTTTAGCCTAGAAACAACTGCGTTAATTTAAAAAGGGAGCTTTTTCTGCCACTACAAACTCTTGTTCTACTTTCTCTCCCTTTCAGGAGTCCTTATAGGAGAATGATCTAATCTTCTTGAGGGGACTCCTTTTATTCTCTTGCTTTCGGCTTCTGTAGGATTTAAAAGGCACTCTAAGTCATTAGATGCCCCTCCCCTTATTGGACGCGAAAGTCTCCAAAGTTCATCCATCCGCGTCAAGGCTTGCCATTGCCGCTTTATTTACACTTGATGTTCCCACTCCTACAGTTAAGAATATACAATTTTCATAATGGCTTGTAGACGCTTTATGCGTCCAATTATACGATCCCATGAAACTTGTATCTTTTCCATCTTCAACTTTAATAATAGCCATTTTCTCATGCATCATATCATATTATCATTTGGATCGTCTGACCCAAGCAGTCGAACTTTTATGTTACGAGATGGATGAAAAGATAACGCTTCCATACGTTCTTTCATAAAAGAAATTTGATTGTATTGATATTGATCAACAAGAATACAAATTTTTTTTCCATCAGCTGTTTTTTCTTCTAGATCTTCTTTTAGTTTTGGAGATGTAAAAGTATACATAGCAATATGAACTGCTTTAGTACTTGGGTTCCTAATTTTACTAGAGAGTGTAATGCCACAATCATCACGGGTTCCAAAGCGCCCCGCACCACCTGGATTTGAATGTTTTAGCTCTAAGGATGCATATAATTGCATGGGAAAAATAATCACCACCCATACTATTTTTATTGAATTTTTCATTGACACACCCTACTTTACAATTAATAGTTTTTTTATGATTATTAGATTAAGACTTTTAATAGCTATATTCAATTTGTTTACCTCGATCACGACAATGGCATCAGTCGCCGAAATGCTAGAGGATGCAAGACGCGCAGATCGTCAAGACAGAAAAACTCTTGGAACCCATCACCTTACAAAAGAAGAAGCAATTGCTTCGCTCATAAGTATACATCCAATAACTGACCCTTCTCAGTTTTTTGATCTTATCAAAGAAAAAGCTTCAGCGTATATTAAAGAGTATACGGACTTTAATGGACAAGGTATTGATGTATTAACACCTTGGACACAACTTGCATACATTGCTTTAGGAGCCGGAGAAGATTATGAGAACAAAATAATATGTCTTGTCGCCCTTGCAGACTTTAGAAATCTTCCAAAGTTCAAACGATTGTTAAATGCTCTCTCTAAAAAAGTGCCGCCTTCAGAAAACGCTGACATTGTTATGATCAGTCTTTCCAAAGAACTGTCTGAAATTAAACTTTAAAAATTCTTTTTAATCAAACAAACAACTGCGTTAACTTAAAACGCGCAATACGCACCGATGGTTCAAAATCCTATGCTTCATTCCACCGACCAACTATACAACGCCCAAAAGTGCCCTAAAATAGTTAGGGTGTCCTTAACGCCGAGATAAACCCAATCATCCAGTTTTTTTGACCCATCCTTTGCACCATTATCCTCCCTAAGATTCTGCTTTTTAATGGTTGTGAGAAAGTTTCTGATATTTTACAAGACGTTTCTTTGATACCCATTATTCTGTTTTAATGCTGCTCTTTTCATCCATTGATCTAGAATCTGTTTTTGATTGGCTGTGTGATCTTCGATTGGACTATTCCCATAACAATGATATCTGGGACTTGAGACGTCATTGGGAATCTTTAAAACACATCTTCCTC
>VGCX01000102.1 GCA_016869935.1 Alphaproteobacteria bacterium | reverse complement strand
TCTTTGTGCGGTAGGCTGCTTTATTTTTTCCATGGCGGATAGTTGGTTTTTGATTAAACTAGCGCGTGCTTTAATAGGCGCCGGCTCTGCTGGAGCTTTTATTTCCACCTCCAAATTTATTCGGTTATGGTTTGATGAGGCAAAATATGCCCGTATTGTTGGATTGACCGTGACTTTTGGGCTTATGGGCGGGATGTTTGGCGGAAAACCCGTTGGGTTTTTAAAAAATGCCGTGGGTTGGCACCAAACGTTCTTCATCATTGCCCTTATTGGGGCTGTTATGGCCGTGTTTATTTTACTTTTTGTTCGAAATCCTGATGATTTTAAGTCAGTCCATCAAGAAAAGAATTTATTTGGACAAGCCCTTGAAAAAATGGTTTCCGAAAAAATTTACTTGATTGGTATTTTTGGATCCATTATGTCAGGTCCTCTCTATGCTTTTGCGGATGCATGGGGCGTTTCATACTTCAAGCAAGCGCTTGGATGGGATCAGGGAATGGCTGAATACACCTCAACCATTATTTATGGTGCTATGGCTTTAGGGGGGCCATTGATTGCGGTGATGGCTGAACATAAAAGCCAGACAAACCGGCGAACCATCATTTTAAGTGGTTTTGCAATGGCGGTGGCGTTAGCGCTTATTCTTGCAACAAAGCCTTCCTTTAGTATGGCGGCCGTTCTTTTGATCATTATTGGATTTTTCTCTGCGTATCAGGTTTTGATTTTCGATATGGTGACAGAAAGAACCCCTAAGGGCCTTGCAGGGACGATGGTTGGGTTTGTTAATATGATCAACATGCTCAGTGGATTTGTATTTCCATCCCTTGTTGGGAAACTTTTAGACATGTTTTGGGATGGGGGTATGAGTGACGGTGTTCGCGTCTATTCTAATACGGCCTTTGCAGCGGCCCTTTCAACGATTGTTGTTGGTCTTGTGATCGGGTCTGTTGGGTTTTACTTTATGAAAAATGTTTCAAAAAAGCGTTCCTAGTAACCTGTGTGCTCTTTGTGCGTCAAAGAGCACAATCATCTTGAAAAATGGGCGCAATCTTTTTACATTAACCAAAAGAGTGAGTGCCAATGCGCCCAATACAAATTGATCACATAGCGATCGAATCGCCGATTTTTCTAGCGCCTATGTCTGGGGTAACAGATCTTCCCTTCAGACGTCTTGTAAAACAACAAGGGGCTGGTCTTGTAATTTCAGAAATGATTGCAAGTGAAGCCATGATTCGGGAAACCCGCGACTCCATGCTAAGGTCATCTCATGCCCCAGAAGATTCCCCAATGGTTGTGCAATTAGCGGGGTGTGAACCCCATGTGATGGCAGAAGCAGCAAAACTGAATGCCGACCGTGGAGCCCAAATTATTGATATTAATATGGGATGCCCCGTCAAAAAGGTCGTGAATGGTCATGCAGGGTCTGCCTTGATGCGGGATGAATTAAAGGCCGCTAAAATTATGGAAGCAACGGTGAAAGCGGTAAATCTTCCCGTTACACTGAAAATGCGAACAGGGTGGAACGATGATAATCGTAACGCGCCAAAGCTTGCAAAAATTGCGGAAGATGTTGGTATCAAAATGATTACAGTGCATGGTCGAACGCGGTGCCAGCTGTATAACGGTCGGGCTGACTGGGCCTTTATTCGTCAGGTGAAGGAGGCGATCTCTATTCCCGTTATTGGTAACGGAGACATGAAAACATATGAAGACGTAGATCAAATGCTGTCTTTGTCTGGGGCGGATGGTGCTATGATTGGGCGTGGCGCCTATGGGAAACCCTGGTTAATCGCCAATATTATGCATTATCTCAAGACGGGGGAAAAACGCTTGGATCCAACGATTCAAGAGCAATATCCCATTATTCAATCCCACGTTGAATCTTTGGTAGAGCATTACGGAGAGGTAGTTGGAATTCGTATGGCCAGAAAGCACTTAGGTTGGTATAGTAAAGGGCTTCCTAGTTCGTCAGATTTTCGGGCGCTAGTGAATACAAAAGAGACGTTAAAAGAGGTATTGGAGGTTCTAAAAACTTTTTATATGCCCCTTTTAGACCAAGATTTTTAGAGAAAAAAAGAAAAAATAAGGAGAAATTTAAGAATGTCTTCTCTTCAAGAAAAAATGATGGTTTCTTCCGATCAATCCCCTCGTAAGATTATGGGTTCTTTGAAAAAAAGTGTTCAGGAACACTTAAGGGGGTATATGGAACGACAAAAAAATGCGTCTGCCTTGTCTAACGTTTATAAGACAGTCATGAAAGAAGTTGAAAAACCCTTAATCGCCATGCTTTTGAAAGAAAACAAGGGGAACCAATCAAAAACAGCCCAAATGTTAGGAATGAACCGAAATACGCTGAAGAAAAAGCTTGTTATATTCAAGATACCTTACTCATGAACAAAAGAAAGCCAGGGAGGATAAGGTGTTAAAAAATATTTTTGCCAAAATTTTACGACAAAAAGCTTCTTTCTTTTTGAGCACTCTTGCCGTTATTTTGGGGGCAATAACCTTTTTAAGCCTTGGTAATATGGCTCCCTTTTCTGTGGATTCAAAGAGTCTTTGGATTTTGCTGCTTTCAGATGTCGCAGTCCTTTTACTTTTTTCTATTCTTATTGCAAAAAAGCTCGTTGAACTTTGGTTAAAACGAAAAAAGGGTCCTCGCAAAGCTCGATTACATGTCAAACTGACCATGCTGTTTGGAGCCCTTGCTGTAACGCCTGCGATCATTATGACCTTGTTTTCTGTTATTTTCTTTCATGTGGGTATTCAGGACTGGTTTAGCGTGCGCGTGAAAACGGCCCTAGATGAAGCTGTTGCTGTCGCACAATCGTATCTTGAAGAGCATAAGCGTTTGGTTGGGCGTGATGCGAGCCTTATGGCTCACGACCTTAGGAGTCACTTACCTCATTTGATTGAAAATCGTGAAGAATTTAATCGATATTTGACAGTAATGGGGGGTCTTCGATCGATGACTGAAGCTTTGGTTTTCGATGAAACGCATGATGTTCTTGGAAAATCTGACTTAACGTTTGCGCTTGAGTTTGAAGCTGTTCCATCTTCGGCCGTTGCAGAGGCTTCAACAGGATTACCAGTTCTTTTAACGAATCAACACCATGATCGGATAAGGGCTTTGGTGCAAATTTCAAAATTTCCTAACCGTTACCTATTTGTTGGGCGCGGGGTCGATGCCCATGTTTTAGGGCATCTTCAAAAAGCTGAAATGACGGTAAGCGAGTATAAAACTTTAGAAGGAAAACGCGTTGGGTTTGAGGTTATTTTTATTGTACTCTTTTCTCTTGTAGCCCTTCTTTTGCTGCTGGTTGCAATTTGGGTAGGGCTTATGGTTTCTGAACAAATTATCCGTCCCATTGAAAAGTTGATGGAAGCAGCAGATGCGATTAGTCAGGGTGATTTTTCCATTCGGGTTAAAGAAGGAAAACATGAAGATGAGCTCTCTCTTTTAAGCAGGGCCTTTAATCGCATGACGAGTCAACTTCAATCAAATCAGAAAGCCCTTATGGAAGCGAATCAACAGTTGGAAGAACGGCGTCGATTTATTGAATCAACGCTTGCAGGTGTTTCTTCAGGGGTTGTGGGGCTCTCTGCGGATCAAAAAGTCAATTTTATTAACGATTCAGCAGAGCGTCTTTTGGAAAAAAAAGGGGCAGGGAGCTACGGCGATACTGTTGAAAGTTTTTTGCCTGAAATCAAGCCTTTTTTGGTGCAGGCAAAACAAGACCCAGGGACAGTCATCGAAGATAAAATTCTTTTAAAGTTTCAAGATGCGGCGCCCAAAACCTTTTTAGTTCATGTGGTTGCCCACGGTAAAAATAAAATGCTTGAAGGGTATGTGATAACGCTTGATGATTTAACTCATATTTTGGCTGCTCAAAAGCAAGTGGCATGGTCTGATGTTGCAAGGCGTATTGCCCATGAAATAAAAAACCCTTTAACCCCTATTCAACTATCGGCTGAGCGCTTAAAGCGCAAGTATTTGAATACAGTCAGCGACCCAGAGTCCTTTCAAAATTATATCGAAATGATTATTAAGCAGGTGATTTATATTCAAAACATGATTGGCGAGTTTGTCGCCTTTGCTCGAATGCCAACCCCTGTGATGAAAAAAATTGATTTGAGGAAACTCTGTCAAGAGGCTCTTACCTTGCATGAAACTAAAACCGTTGCTTTTAATGTCAATCTTCCTGCGTCACCTCTCTACTATCATGGGGATGAAGGGCAGCTGATGCAATCTTTAACAAACGTGCTAAAAAATTCTAGAGAAGCTCTTGAAGAGTCAAAAACAAAAAATCCAACAATCACAGTCACTTTAAAAGAAAAAGACGGCCATCCTGTGATTGAAATTTTAGATAATGGCCCAGGTTTTCCATTCAAAACCCATAGTGATCTTCTAGAGCCTTATGTGACAACGCGTAAAGACGGTACGGGATTGGGATTGTCCATTGTGAAAAAAATCATGGAAGACCATAACGGTCGCTTAGAAATTTCCAACGCAATTCCTGAGGGTCATGGACGCGTAAGACTAATTCTTTAAGACGAGAAGTAAATCAGTCAAAAGTCCCCATCTAGTTAACGAAAAACTTTCTGGGCATCACTTTTCTTAAAAACACATCTAAAAAGGAGAATTTTTTGTTTTTTTTCAACTTTGTTTGGAGGGTTTTCTGTCCTAGGCTTTGGGGAGAAAATAAAAGGATAAAGAGATGAAAAAAGACGGTGAATTAGAAGAAGGTCGGTA
>VGCX01000101.1 GCA_016869935.1 Alphaproteobacteria bacterium | reverse complement strand
CAAATCGAGTACGAGTTTGATGGCTATAGAGCAGCTTGAGGCCAGAAACGCAAAGACGTGCGAGACGAAATAGTGCCCAATTATACCTTTTATCATTTTTAAGTAGCACGCATAAAAAAAGGGCAAAGACGAAGGAGCCTCGGACTTGATCCGCGGTGACTGAGTCCGAGTCCCGCAGGTTTGCGATGTGATACTTAAAAAGGGTGAATGGTATTACTTCATCTTAGTTTCTTTGAAAACCACATGCTTACGCGCCCGTGGGTCGTATTTTTTGAGCTCAAGCTTTTCTGTCATTTGACGAGGATTCTTTTTACGAACGTAGAAGTATCCTGTGTCTGCTGTGCTTTGTAACTTAATCAAAATTGTCTTTGGCTTTGCCATGGAAATTCACCTAAACTTACTTTTCTTAGTCTCTTAAGTATAAACTCTCAAGCTGTTTGTCAAGGATTTAGTGGTGAAAATTTTTTGGCTTTGGCTCCTGGTCCAAGGGATTTAGCTTAAAATTCTTTTTTCCCACAAATCTTTTAAGAAGGTTTTTACTGGCAAAATCTCAATTTTTCCATGGGAGTGAGACACAAGGCGTGGTTGTTCTTCTTGGCATACAAGAATAGCACGCTTGGGAGAGAATTCTTCTTGAAAAGCTTTGAGCCCCTTTAGGTCGTCAGGTCTTATATGATCTGAAATTTTGACTTCAATTGCAATTTCTCTATCGCCCACAATGAAATCAACCTCAAGGCCTGATGCGGTTCTCCAGTAATGAATCTTTGCATCAAATTCTTGGTAGTTTATGTAGGCGAGCAACTCAAGAAAAATTAGATGCTCTAAAGATTTTCCCGCTTCTATCCCTTTTAAGTCTTGAATCATTGATTTTTTGATGTAATTAGCGATTCCCACATCAAAAAGGTAAAATTTGGGTGTTGCGTGCATTGCAATCCGTTTGGCATTCTTAAAGTAAGGATAAAGATGATATCCGACCAGCGTATCTTCTAAAATTTGGAAATATTCCTTAACTGTTTTGCTGTCGATATAGCACTCTCGTCCAATATTAGAATAATTAATCAATTCTCCATGGCAAAATCGCAAACTGTCCATAAAACGAATAAAATTGGGAAGATTTCTAACAAGTCCTTCTGCTTGAATTTCTTGCGTTAAATAATCTTCGATATAGGGTTTTAGAAATCGTTGGGGTTTTTCTGCCTGATAGTGCGAGGGAATCAATCCATGAGAAAAGGCTCGAAGCAGATCAAAGTCAGGTATTTCAGCACTGACAAGAGGGAAAAGAGAAAACTTCCAAGCGCGTCCCCCAAGCATATTAACCCCCGCTCGTTTTGCTTTGCGGGCGCTGGATCCACACATAATAAACTGATGATTCGTTGATTCAATTAAATAGTGAATTTCATCCAAAAGGGCAGGAACCTTTTGAATTTCATCAACAACGACAGTGGTAGGATCTCTTTCCTCAAGTTCTTCTCTAAAACGATAAGGTTCCTTCGAGTATTTAATAAAAAGATCTGATTTTAAAAAATTATAGGTAGTTGCGGTCGGGAACAGGTCTTTTAATAAAGTAGATTTTCCTGTTTTTCTAGCGCCCCATAAAAAAGCAGATTGTCTTTCTGGGATGTCTATTTTTAAGATTCTTTTAAAGTAATTCATGGACCATACTCCGAAAAAAAGCTATTTATTCGGAGTATACTCCGAGAAAAAGGAAATGAAAAGACCTATTTTTAAGGGTTTTAAGGTTTTTGAATGATTTTTTTGAGGGTTCGGTTGAAAAAAGATTTTAGGACAAATCTTTTTTCAAATCCTTAAGTTGATGAAGCGGCGATAGGTTTGTCTGCACCCCATCACCTTGATCGAGTATAGCATCCCTATGACGCGGGTAGGGGGCCATGAAAAGACTTAGATATTGGGAAAGAATTTCTCCAATATCGATCATATCTGCGTGTCCCATGTAAAAAACTTCATGTTTTTCTTCTGCTAATTCTAATAACCCCATGCTGTCTTGTGGCTCTTCCTCTTGGTGCGACAGTAAAATAGAAAAAGTTTCATCAATTTTTTCTTGAATTGGTTGGAGCGATATAACGCATTGTTGTGTAAGTGTTGCACGGAGATGAATGTCAAAACGCATAAAAGGGTCTTGGGCTTTTAGCGGAATAACGTCAACTGTTGCCTCTAAGCTTTCAATCGATAGAATGTGAAAACGATTTGCCAAAGCATCGCGTTCTTCTTGATGAGCACTAAAAGGAATGGCTTTCTTTTCTTTGTTAAAAAAACTTGTATCGATAAGTCTTGAAAACTCTGGGGTTGTTATCATTAAAGGTATCCTAATATTTCATACGCTTATTTTTATAGCAGAAATTTAAAAATGATGTTAACTATTTCTTTTCAAACGGATAATGACAACAGTCAAGAAATTGCTTGCAAAAATCATCTATTGAGATGAATATTTAATATATAAATTTTCTCTATTTTGAGGGTGCGTTTCCATTTTTTTACTTAAGCTGAAAGCGAAGGCGGGACTGTTTTGTTAAACTTCAAATTTTTTGTCCGTATTCTTATTATTTTTGCGGCCACAGGTCTCGTATGGATTTTTTATACCCTGTGGGAAAAAAAACTATCGCCTCAAGATCAAAATACTGGCAAAGCTGTCACAGTTTATAAGGCTCAACCAGAAATTATTCAGCAAAAAGCCCATGTTATTGGGACAATTGAGTCCTTAAGTCAAACAACACTTCGCGCCCGTAATTCTGGGATTGCTCAGCTTTATAGCGAGGAGGGGAGTTTTGTTCGAAAAGGGGCACTGCTTGCCGTGATTCAAAATCATGATCAAGACAAAGCCTACTTGGTTTTGAAAGAAGCACAAGATATTGCGCAGACTCAGCTGAATCGATCTTTAGAACTTTTAAAGCTTAATGCTGTCAGTAAAACAATGGTAGAAGATAAAAAATTGGCTCTTCTCAATGCTCAAAAAAGAACAGCAGATGCAAAGGCTGTTCTCGAAGAAAATCATCTTGGTGCTCCTTTTGATGGCGTTGTTGGCTTATTTAAAGTGAAAGATGGATCGCAGGTTCATCCTGGGGATGCGGTGGTACAATTTTATAATCCATCAAAGCTTAGAGTCCGATTTGATCTACCCTTGGATATTGCAGAACAAATTCATGGCAAAACGAATATTTTCTTAAACAATACTCTCTACCCTTTAACATATGTGCAAAAGATGTTGGATCAAGAGACGCACATGTGCCCTGCTTATGCCCAGATTAATTGTCCTACGTGTATTATAGGAAGCTCTGTGGATGTAGAAGTCATTTTAACTGAGCACCATGATGCGATGGTTATTCCTTTTGAAGCCGTTTTCTTAAAAAACGGACATCCATGTGTTTATCTGGAAAAAAATGGCAAAGCAATTTTAGTGCCGGTGCGTTTGGGCATTCGAGATCGAGACCGTATAGAAATTATCTCAGGGGTACAGGAAGGGGATTCTGTTGTGACCGAAGGTCAATCGCTGCTCTATGATGGAGCGCTCATTCAGTCAACCGAGGGTTCTTTTCCTGCAATAAATTTACAGCAATGAATATCACGGATTATTTTCTAAAACACCCTGTTATTGCAGTGATACTCAACATCCTGATCCTATTTGTTGGGCTATTATCCTTCAACGAATTATTGGTAAGAGAATATCCAGAAGTTCATTTTCCTAAAGTGAATGTTTATGTGTCCTATCCTAATGCTAGTCCTGAACTAATAGAAATGGCCGTAACAGATCCACTAGAGGATGGATTAGCTGGTGTTGAAGGTTTGGAGACCATTACGTCAGAATCTAAATATGGAGAGTGTATTATTACGCTCAGTTTTAAAAATGGGATCTCTATTGATAAATCAATCATTGCTATAAGAGAGGCCATAGGGTTAGTGACCCTTCCAAAAGAGGTAGATCCTCCCCGTATCGAAAGAAAAAAAGCTTCTGATGTAATGCCTTTTATGGTCATTTCTCTTGAGTCAACGGCCATGGATTTTGCGGAATTAACCCATTATGCAAATCTCAACCTCAAAAATGCCTTTCGCAGTGTGCAAGGGGTGTCTTCTATTGATATTTGGGGACAACCCTATACGTATACTATTAAGTTAGATTCAAAAAAAATGTATACGTTTGGGGTGAACGTTGATGACATTATGACGGTTTTGCGACGCTCTAATGTTGCTTTGCCGGCTGGCCAGTTCCAAAATGCTGTTCCTGTTACGTTAAATGCTCAGATGAAATCTGCATCGGACTACGATAACTTGGTGGTCAAGGAAAAAGGAGAAAAACCGGCTGTATTGCTTAAATATATTGCTGACGTTAGCCTTGAAAAGGATGACCGCAAATTTCGTGTCAAAATTAATGGAAAACCTGGTCTTTGTATTGCCATTAATCGTACAAATGATTCTAATCCTTTGGATGTTTCTGATCACATCAAAAAGGTTTTGCACCATATTCAGGAAACTCTTCCAACTTCGATCAAAATGAATTTAGTTTCTGATCAAGCAGCGTTCGTGCGCCAATCGATTAAGAATGTAGAAAAATCTATTTTAGAAGCTGTAATATGCGTTATTGTTGTAATTTTCTTTTTTTTACGCAACTTTTGGGCAACCTTTATTCCCCTTGTTGCTATTCCGCTTTCCCTTGTGGGATCTTTTTTGTTTTTAAAAATATTTGGGTTTTCAATTAATATTCTGACTCTTCTAGCGATGGTTTTAGCGATTGGACTGGTTGTGGACGATGCAATTGTAGTTTTAGAAAACATTCAGCGCTACAAAGACAAGGGACTTGATATAAAAGAAGCAGCGCGAAGGGGTGCA
>VGCX01000100.1 GCA_016869935.1 Alphaproteobacteria bacterium | reverse complement strand
TTTTTTTATCAACGCTTTAAATCCTATTTCACATCAAAAGATCACTCCAAACGATTAGAGCGATTGATTTTGGAAGATAACTATTATGGACTTAAGCGCCTTATGCCCATTGTTTCCAAGGAAGAACAGACCATAATCCAAGCAGCGCTTGCCCTTATGCAGGGACAACCTATGGCGGATTTTTATTTGAAAAAGCTGAGCAATAGGGATAAACACCATTCTGGAATTACCTATCAACGATTAAAGTGGCGTTTTAACAAAGGAAAGAAAAAGGAAGCGCTCGATCTTTTCTTAGAGGAAGAAAAAGCAGGGCACATCAAGGGATGGCCAGCACATTGGTTTAAGTATCGGTATTATGCAGCAAGGCTTCTATTCAAGCAAAAGCTCTATGGTGATCTTTATAGGATTCTAGAAAAGCATGGCCTTAATCCCGTGCACTCAGGGGAATTAACAGATTATGCTGCGGCAGAGTGGTTTTTGGGATGGGTATCTTTGAAATTTTTGAAGAAACCAGAACAGGCGTTAACACATTTTCAAAACATGGCCACCCACGTGCAAACACCCATGTCCCAAGCTAAAGCATGGTATTGGATTGGGAAAACACACTATGCCTTACACCAGCCCAAAGAAGCAGAGGAATTTTATGAAAAAGCCGGAACCTTCTTTCATACATTTTATGGACAGCGTGCTTTAGAGATATTAAAGAAACCGCTCCCTGTTCTATTACAATCGGAACCAACGCAGATAGAAATTTCAAAAGAAACCCTAGAACTTGAAGAAGCGCTAACACGGCTTTACCAAGTCAATCCTAAAGATACTCATTTAAAATCCTTTTTGATACACTTGGTTAAAACATTGAAGCCAGGCGAACAAGAGCAAGTAATCCATTGGATGCAACAAAAAGGAATGACGAAGTGGCTTGTGTTATGCATAAAACTTGCAGGTCGCAAAGGGCCCATTCTTTTAGAACATGCCTTTCCAAGACAAAACTTCCCCCATGCCGGAACCATTGACTCTGCCCTGTTACATGCTTTAGTGCGCCAAGAAAGTGGGTTTGATATTGGTATCAAAAGTTCTGCAGGTGCCTGTGGTTTGATGCAAGTCATGCCAAAGCTTGCAAAAAAATTGTGCAAAGTTTTAAAAATTCCTTTCCATCCCCATAAACTAACAACAGATGGTCATTATAATTCCAAAATAGGCTGCCACTTTCTTGAAGGTCTTTTAATGAATTTTGATGGGAATTTGCCTCTTGTTCTTGCTTCCTATAATGCGGGAGAAACGGTGGTTCGAGAATGGATTAAGGACTATGGCGACCCCCGCGACCCAGCCGTTGATACGCTCCAGTGGATTGAAAGCATCCCCTACTCCGAAACCCGAAGTTATATTATGCACATCACGGAATCTATGCCGTTTTATAGAGAAAAGTTGCTTAAAAAATAGGCAGAAATGCTTTGTGCCGCATATAAACAATTTATAAGCAGCACATAATTTTTGGTTTTTTTTAAAAAACTTCATCCCCTTTTTTGAGAAAAGATCACTTTTTGCTTGCAGAAAGATTCAAGAGTAGGGTAAACAAGAGACTGGTGCAAACGCGCTCGTAGCTCAATTGGATAGAGCACTTGACTACGGATCAAGAGGTTAGGGGTTCAAATCCTCTCGAGCGCGCCACCCTACGCCCTTCGGGCTTCGGGTGGCAAGCCACCCAGAAGACCGTTAGGGCTAGGAGTGTCTCCCGAAGCTCTAAAATAGCGTAGGGAGACTGGGTTCAGTTTTTAATTCATCTTCTCCATATCTAAAAGAGATTTACTCATGTGGTATGTGTATTTTTTAGAACTATCAAATAAAGATATTTATGTGGGATTTAGCAGCAATCTAAAATATAGAGTCAAAGCTCATAATAATGCTGATGTCCCTGCAACTTCTCCTTTCCTTCCTGCTAAACTTAAAAGTTACATTGCTGTTGATTCAAAAAAAAGAGCTATTTCTTTAGAAAAATATTTTAAAACAGGCTCTGGTAAAGCAATCGCAATAAAACGATTATTTTATTATAGAGGATTTTATCCACCACCCACCAACCTTAGCAAAAACGATCAAGAAATTACTTAAAACTCTTCTTATCTTTATTTAAGTAAACTTAAGAGAGATAATAGTCCTATGGATTACAAACAACGCCTGCATAATGTCATTGATTTTATTGGAAAGCATCTAGACGATGATCTGACTTTAGAGCAGCTTAGTGACGTTGCTTGTTTTTCAAAATACCATTTTCATCGTTTGTTTACAGCCTACACCGGTCTTTCTTTACAACAGTATATAAGGTGGCTGCGGTTAAAAAGAGCCGCGCACCAGATTATGGTTGATAAGGAACGATCCATTATAACCATTGCATTGAATGCAGGGTTTGAATCTCATGAATCCTTTACAAGGGCTTTTAAACAAATTGCTGGGCTTAGTCCAAGCACTTTTAGACGTAGCCCAAATTGGAAGATGTGGGAACAGGCCCCTTATTCTTTGCCAACAAACGGAGAATTAAAAATGAACGTTACGATTAAAACATTACCAAAAAAACGCTTAGCCACAGTCGAACATCGCGGCGACTACCAAAAATTGGGGAATAGCCTTCATAAGCTTATAACGTGGGCTAAAGCACAGCCAATCCCTTTAAAAAAACCAGGGGAAGCCTTTGGGTTAACCTACAACGACCCCTACCAAGTGCCTGCGGAAGATTTTCGCCTTGATCTTGCCCTTACAATTCCTGAAAACTTTAAGTTGCAAGGGGACGTTGTTGAAAAAGAACTACCCAGCGGACGATATGCTGTTGTGGTGCATAAAGGGTCCAGGAAAAATATTGGGGATGTTATTTATGGACTTTATCGCGATTGGCTACCCACATCAGGAGAGGAGCCTGGAGACCTTCCCTGCGTCTTTTGTTACCATAACTTTGACGATGAAGTCGCGGAAACAGAATTGATCACGGAAGTGTGGTTGCTTCTTAAATAGGGCTTAAAGTGTGAGTGTTGGGGGGCAATTTTGTCCCTCAATCAATTCTCAAGCTGCTTTTTAAGCCACGCAAATGAATCGTTAATGACGTCATCTTTTTTTCTGACGTAATGATCCATATCTGATATGCGCATATAAGTTACAGGTGCGCCTGCCTCTTTTGCCTTCCGGACAAAAGCATCAGATGAATCGATAATCGAATCTTTCACGCCAGTTACGACCAAATATGGGGTTTTGATTTTTTCATATTCTGGTTTTGGGTAAACGATTAAAGCATCGTGATGATATTTATAAGTCATGCCGGCAAGCTTAAGATGGGCACTTGGATTTTTAATTGTTTCATCCATAGCTTGATCATGATCCGATCTAGATTTTGGAAAATACAAATCAAGTGAATACGGCATCCATGAAGGAAGCTGGGCTCTTAACTTGATATACCAAGGAGTGTTTTTAATCATATCTTGCATAAAAATCCAAAGCTCATCGCGCCAAGACCAATTTCCCGCGCCTGACCAATTTATTGTTGCAAGCGCATCTGATGAGTAGTCAGTGGTCAACGTTGTCACAATAGGGCCGCCCTCAGAAACACCAAGGAAAATGAGCTTTCCATTCCATCCCTTGGGTGGATGTTTTTTGAGATGTTCAATAACTGTGCGGTGATCACTCAAGCGGTTAGTTCTTGTATAATGTTCCATGAACTCAGTTTTGTTAATTTGATTACCATCAACGCCTTGTTGCTCAATAGTGATAACGCCAACACCCAAGTCTAAAAATTCTTTTAAAAAGTAACGATGAAAATGAATGATACTTGTAATGTCGTCTTCTAAAGATGAACCACCAACTAAAATGGCAATTGGGAACTTATCTCTTGAAGGTTTGCTGAAATAATAAACAATATCAGGGGAATCTGCGCCTATTCTTTTTGTGGTAAAGCGCGATGATGACGGTATGTCATATTTTGGACCGCCATTTTGTCTTTCTGCATCCGTATATTTATGCGGGGTAATATCGGCAGCCGCAACCGCAACCGCAAAAGATGAAAAACAGATGCAAAGCATCAGTATAAATCGATGCATCATTTTCATAACACTTCCTTTTTAAATTCTAAAATATCCCCTGGTTGACAATCCAAATCTTCACAAATACTTTCGAGCGTTGAAAATCGTATGGCTTTTGCTTTGCCTGTTTTGAGGATTGATAAGTTTTGTACCGTAATACCAATACGATCGGCTAAATCTTGTAGCTTCATTTTTCGCTTAGCCAGCATAACATCGAGATTTACAATAATGCCCATAATCCACCTCTTTATATTGTGAACTTATGTTCATCATGAAGCTTGTTTGCCTCACTCATGACCCAAGAGACGATGATGACGAGCACTCCATAAAATAATGAAGATAAATTTGGTGTACCAAAGGAGATGGACAAATATCTGGACCCAGGAGGGTTCGTCATCGTTACAGCTAAAATCATCAACGTCTGGCTGAATGACTTGATAAACAGTGCGTCAATTAAATACAACACCCCTAGCTTTCGGTAAATAAGGGCATTTCTTACGTTAAAAATTTCACCATCTCTATAATGAACAAAAAGTTTTTTAAGAAGAAATAAGCTGATGAGGAATGGTAAAGCTGCGATCAAATCTGCGCAGAAGCCAAGTAGCTTTAACAGAGGCGTCCAAGAAATATTGCTGAGGTTGACGTATCCTTCCGGTGTTTGGATTGTTTTTTCTAGCATTCCAAAAAAATTAATGACATCGGGTACTTCAGTGGTTTTGAGCGAAATAAAAATCCACTGCATAGTCAGAAACAGGGGAATCATCACGATTAAAATATTAAAAACCACCAATAAATAAGAACTTATCTTTTGAATTCTGCTCATTCGCG
>VGCX01000099.1 GCA_016869935.1 Alphaproteobacteria bacterium | reverse complement strand
TCTGAAGAGACAGCTGAATAGATCTATTTTCTAAAAGTATTTTTAAGAAAGCCCAGATATTTCTGGGCTTTTTTTTTGGTCTGTTTACTTTCTAGGCAATCTCTTTGGGTAATTGACTTTATTTGACTTTGATGTGCTTTAGTTTTTTTAGTACAAATCCTTCTAGGGCATTAATTATGCTATTATCGGCGGTTTGCTTTAGCAAAGAAATATGCGCATCAGGAAGGCTAGAGATATATTTTGCTTCTATTTCTTTAAGTTCATCTGGAATCATAGTGCTTGGCATGACCGTGATGCCCATGCCAGCTTTTACAGCTGCAACAGTGCTTGCATAGCTTGTGCTTGAAAAAACCAAACGCCAAGAGCGTCCTATTGTTTCAAGCGCATTAACAGCGGCTCTACGGTAAACGCATGGCTGAGGCGCAAGAACCAAAGGAATAGGTTTATTTGAACATATTAGATTTAAATCTCCAACCCATTTCAAAGGTTCAGACCATATATGAACGCCATTTGGGAAGTCTTCAGGGCGATTCATTTTAACCAGGACTATATCAAAGCTTTTCTTTTTAAATTTCTCAAATAGATTCAGCGTTAAATCACATTCAATATTAAGTAAAATACGAGGGTGAGTCCGAGCAAAATCTCCAAGAATTTCATGAAGATAGGTGCTTGCAAAGTTTTCTGGTAATCCAAATCGTACTTCTCCCTCCAGTTCTGGCTCCCTAAATCTATCTAAAGCTTCTCTATGCAAAGCAAAAATTTGCTTGGCATACCCTAGAAAAACATCTCCATCAGGTGTAAGTGTTAAAACTTTATTGCGCACCACAAGAGGTTTATCCAGCATGTGCTCTAGTTTTATTATTTGCTGACTAATAGCGGATTGTGTGCGTCCAACACGCTCAGCTGCTTTTGTAAAGCTTCCTGTTTCCGCGACGGCTATAAAGCATTGAAGTGTAATAGTATCTATGTTCATTAGAATTTCTAATATAAAATATAAAAATAATTAATTTTCCTAATGTTATATCTATTGATAGGATTCGGTCAACTACAAAAACTTTTCTTATAATGGAGTGATCATTGGATGAGTAGCTGTTTTTTAGAGTCACTATATAAACTCGATGGATTATCCATCATTATGGTTTTTCTTATTGCCTATATTGGCCTTTGTGTCATAGGTTTTGCCTCACGTTACATGAAGGGGGATAAAAAATACCGATCATTTTTTGTTCATCTTATAGGGCTGATTTTTTCAGTTTCATTGATGGTTATCGCGGATAATTTATGGTTGCTATTGGGGGCTTCATGCTTCAGCAATTGGATATTAGTGCGCTTGATGATTCACAATCCAACATGGCAAGCAGCAAAAGCTTCAGGGGTAATTGCAGGAAAGAATCACGTGCTGGGAGCGATTTCTATGGCTTCAGCATTTGGCTTGCTTTTCTTTGAAACAGGACAAAGTACCGTAAGTTCAATAATCTATCAAAACAATCAATCAATTGTTATTGAAATATCCTTATTATTATTGTTACTAGCCGCAATGATGCAGTCAGCTTTGTGGCCGTTTCACAAATGGCTTATTGGATCACTAAACTCACCCACGCCTGTTTCTTCTATTATGCATGCAGGCCTAATTAATGGGGGTGGGTTTATTCTTGTACGCTTTGCTCCTTTGTACTTAGAAAACAATAAGCTCATGGTTGCCATATTTCTTGTGGGGATGGTTTCTGCAGTAGTAGGTACTTTATGGAAACTTATGCAAAGTGATGTGAAGAGAATGCTTGCATGTTCTACTATGGCACAAATGGGCTTTACCTTTGTTCAATGTGGTCTTGGTCTGTTTCCTTTGGCAGTAGCTCATTTGTTTTTGCATGGTATGTTTAAAGCACACTTGTTTCTTGGAAGTGGGAGTGCTGCCCAAGAAAAACGTCTAGATCTTTCTTATCCTCCAAAACCTTTATCCTTTATATGTGCACTTCTTTCTGGAGTATTCGCTAGCTTTGTTTTTGCCTCTGTTACAAATAAGTCGTGGGGTGCAGGAGATAGCACACTCGTTTTGATGATGATTGTTTTGATTGCGGGCACTCAGTTAGCTCTTCCACTCTTACGGACCGTCAATTTAAGAAACTTGCTTTCCTCCTGTGGTATTACAGCTGCAGCAGCTCTTTTATACGGTGCTAGCACACAATTCATCGCATTGACTTTGGCGCCTATGCAATTAATGCAAGCTCAGCCCCTAAACATTTTTCATATTTTAGGGATGGTTGTTTTAGTTTTAGCGTGGCTTTGTATGCTTTTCGTTCGTAATTCATCAAAAAACACAAATAACTACCCACTTTGGATGAAGAAAGCTTATGTGAAAGCGCTTAATTCTAGTCAGCCTTGTGCGGATACGATTACGTCTCATCGCAATCATTATCAATACAAGTGAGGTAATTTGTGAGTATATCAATTAGGGGTCAAGAAAATATGAATATGTCAGATTTAGTAAAAAATAGTTTTACCAAGATTGCGCCATTTTGGCCTTTGAAAAACCTGATTGCCGTTAATCCGTTGCAGGGGCTTGAAGATCTGCCGATAGAAGAAGCTCTAAAAATTGCTTCGGCTTATTTTGAGCAGTCCGATTTGCCACAAGAAATGCTATTGATCAATATCGAAACCATAAAATGGCTTGGTGTATATTGCGACGAAGGGCAGGCAACAATCTCCATGCCTCTTCGAGAGAATGGTTTGTATTATGCTTGGCGAGAGCTGGCTCGCTATGACCAAAAACTCCATAGTAATAAAAAAGAAAACATAGAGTTTTTAGAAAATCTGCCGGACACATCTGTGGAGGCGATTGATCACTGTTTGACAAGTCTTGGCATTGCAAAAGACGATCAAAAACAATTTATGACGCTTCTTCTTACCACTTTACCAGGCTGGGCTTCCTACATTAAATATAGAACTGAATGGGCTCCAAAAGATCCTAATGTCTATAGTATCACCCAAGAAGACTATTTGGCTGTAAGACTTATAATCACAAAGTTATTATGGCCTAAAGCGAAAGAATTAGCGCATTGGTATAAAAAAGCTTTTGATCAATCAAATTCTAAGGTGCTTGAGAAAATTCAAGCAACAGAACAGTCTTACCGAATTCCACTGCTAAAAAAAATTGCAAACCAAAAAATCCAAAAACAACATACACCAGAAGCACAGCTCGTGTTTTGCATCGATGTTCGTTCTGAACCCTTTCGAAAAAGCTTAGAATCAACAGGAGATTACCAAACTTTGGGGGTTGCTGGATTTTTCGGTATTCCCGTACAAATTACAGATAAGATAGCGGATATTTCTTATCCCTCTTGCCCAGTTCTCCTTAAACCTAAACACGAGATTTTTGAATCTCCTTGCAGCGCTGAAAAATGTCTAAGCTATAAAAAGAGCCATGATTTGAGGCATTCTTTTAAAAGGATTTATCAATCCGTGAAGTATACTTTTTCTACCCCCTTTGCTCTTGTCGAAACTTTGGGTGGGTTGAGTGGTCTATGGATGGGGCTTAGAACAATCTCACCAAGACTTTCTTCGAAAATAAAGTCTATTTTTAACCATAATCATAACCATATAAACCAATATATAGAACCCTCAATCGACCAAATTCCTTTTGAAGATCAGTGTTCTTATGCTGAAAATGCCCTTAGGATGATGGGGCTGACAGATCATTTTGCGCCAATTGTTGTGTTTTGCGGTCATGGAAGTGCTACAGAAAATAATGCCTATGCGACTGCTTTAGATTGTGGTGCCTGCGGGGGGCGGCATGGAGGTAGTAACGCAAAAATTCTTGCACGTATTATGAATTCTGCAGAAGTTAAAACAGCACTTTCAAAGAATGGAATTAAAATTCCTGAAACGACTCAATTTTTTGCAGCAGAACACAACACTACGACAGATGAGGTAACACTATTTTGTAAAGACCATACAGAAGCGATTGAAAAGTTGAAACATAATCTTTCAAAGGCCTGTACCATAAGTAATGTCGGTCGATTAAAAAAACTAGAGGTCAATAACTGTGATCCCGATAAGGCTAAGGAGCGTTCCTATGATTGGGCGCAGGTCCGTCCAGAATGGGGGTTAGCGCGTAACGCAGCTTTTATTATAGCGCCAAGAGATCTTACCTCTTCACTAGATCTTGAAGGTCGTTGCTTTCTGCATTCGTACGATTATAAAAAAGACCCAGAAGGTACCTTTCTTACAACCATACTCACTGCACCTGTGGTTGTTGCGGAATGGATCAACATGCAATACCTTTTTTCAACCCTTGATAACGTTGCTTATGGAGGAGGGAGCAAAATAACGAAAAACATCACTGGAAAAATTGGGATTATGCAGGGTAATGCCAGTGATTTGATGACAGGGCTACCCCTTCAGTCTGTATACCGAAACGATACAGATCCTTATCATGAACCCCAGCGCCTCATGGTTGTGGTCTTTGCTCTCCAGTCTATGGTAGATAAAATTATTCAAGCACAGCCCATTTTACAAAAACTTTTCTCTAATGGCTGGATTCAAATGGCTATCTTGAATCCCCAGGATAATGAAACTTATGTAATGAATAGAGATTTTTCATGGCAGAAGGTGGTTTAATAGATCAGTCTTTATACAAAAAAAGCTGTATTGTTTTACCAACAAAGCATGCTAAGTCTATCGCCAGTACGCGAGAATTTTTAAAAAAAATTGAGTTTAAGTGCTCAAAAAATGCACGAATTATGCCTTTGATTTTATAGGTGAATCCGCATCTGGTCTTTAATTTTGATGGCATCAACCGTTAGAGTGCACCGATAGGCAAGGACTTCGACGCCTTCGCGTATGGCATTTCTTAGAGTTTTGGCATAAAGAGGATCAATCGATTCAGCCACACTAAACGTATTACAGTCAGATCTTTGAGAAAGAAAAAGCATAACGGCCCGATGGCCTTCTTTGACCATTTGGATTAATTCTA
>VGCX01000098.1 GCA_016869935.1 Alphaproteobacteria bacterium | reverse complement strand
AGAGGCTTTCCTTTTTTTTACGATAAAGAAGGGCAGCCCTGTGAGAGCCATTAAAAGGGCAAGAGTCACTGCTACAGGCCCAGCAGTAAAAAGAATAAAAAAGCAAAATACGAGGGCAGACACCCCGATGCATTTAGTTTGGATATCTCTATGCCAAAAGAGCTTGATGTAGCTTAGAACCGAGAGGGTATAAATCAGAAGAAATGCGGTCACAGAAATGTCTATGGTGAAGTGGATAATAGAAGCGATATTCTGATGCATCGAGAGGACTAATACCGGAATAATTCCTAATGATGAGGCGGTCAAACCCCATACAGAGACTCCGTGACGATTGGTCTTCATGAAAAGGCGTGGCAGGTGACCGTCCTGGGCAGCTCCGAGGGCGATTTGCCCGCTTGTTAAAACCCATGCGTTGAGTGTTCCAAGACAAACAAGGGAGGCCGCAATAGAAATCAATAAATGCCAATTTCCTCCAAAAATCATCTGTCCTGCAGCGGCAAATGGGGCTTTGGACTGCGCTAACTGTTCAAAAGGGACGACCCCCATGACGATTGTGCTGCTGAACGTGTAAACAAAAGCCACAAGAAGAGTGCCTGTAATAAGGGCGCGCGGAATATTTTTTTTAGGGTTTATCACCGATTCGGCAGGTGTTGTGGCCGATTCGACACCAATAAATCCCCAAAATGTCAGAAGTGTAGCCTCGCTGATAACTTTGAACCCCCCTTCAGACGCTTCGATTACTGATTGTAAGGTATCAAAATTTATGTACCAAAGTCCAAAAAAAGGGACGATTACTAGTGGGACAAGTTTGAGTAGAGTTAAAATAAACTCGGTTCTACCGGCAGACTTTACACCCATGATATTTAACCAGGTGACGAGTGCCAAAACGCTTACCTTGGCTGCAAGATTTACCAACGGATTGAGATCTCCGATCAGGGGGGTCAAATATGTGATGATGGAAACTACGACTAAAGAGGAGCTGAACCACGAGATAATCCAATACAACCAAGCCGAAAAGAACCCGAAAGTCTCCCCAAAAGCTGCCTCGATAAATGTGTGGGGGCCACCGGTTTTAGGTCTATCGGCCGCAAGGCTACCAAAGACGAAAGCGAGAAGAAGGGCCCCCGCTCCTGCAATGAACCAACTTCCAATCCCCCAAAACCCGTAGAGGACTAATGTTGCCGGCAATAAAAAAATTCCTGTACCTATCTGGCTCCCGGCGACTAATGAGGTCAAAGACCAAAACCCCAGTTTTTCCGTACGCATACTAATTCCTTATTCGAAAAATATTTGAAAAATTTAGGTGTGGGTAAAGAGAGTTTATAGCGCCAAAAAGCGCTTAAACTTGGAAAAAACAGCGGACGAGGAAATTGACCAGATCTGAATCATACTCTTAGTCTACATCTATAGAACATAAGAAGTCAAGATTCACCCAAACCAACCGTCTTACTATAAAAAGAGCTTGTTGTCGGATTCATTAATAAAAAAACCCACAGGTAACCCGGGCTTAAAAAAGATGGTGGGGCCTGTATTAGAAACTATCCTGTTTATTGACCAACTTGGTACTGCAAATCTTTATTTCTGGGACTTTTTGTGGAAAGAATCGAACTCAAGGACAATTTTTAAACGGGAATAAATAACACCGAGAATATCAGCGAGAGCCTCTAGTTTTCTAGTAGAAGCTCTATATCGAACAGTAGCCATACCTATCGTTTTCTTATTTGTGTTAACGCTCACTTGTAAAGTAGGAATGAGTAGAATGGTAGGGACAAAAAGGATTCAATAAAAGAATTAATTCATGCCTAGACCATTTTTTATCCAAGTTTTCCTGCTAGATAGATTGATAAAGGCATCTTCTGGGCCAGCGCCACCGCTCTAACTGGCCGCTTCTTATTGAATCAAAATAGCATCGAATGCAGATTCGACTATGATGACAGGTGAGGAGATCTACTAAGTGAAATGCGCTATATATTTCCGATCTACTTTGCTATAATTTTTTTCTTGAGAATTTTAAATCTATCCTCTATCAAAGAGATCATGAAGAAAATTATTGTTCGCAACAAAGGATTTGGCGATAATATCTGGGCAGAACCTATTGTGCGCCATTTTCTTGAAGAAGGGGAAGAGGTTCTTATCTTTACCCCTTACCCCTGCATTTTTGACCATTATCCCACTACACAGCTTCATATCAATTGTCCGGAAAAAATATTCCCCATTCAAGAGAATCTGATTGAATTAAAATTTCAAGAAAAACCCAAAATGCACTATTTAGAAGCCTTTCGTGATCAGGCCGGACTTGTCGATTTAAAGCTTACCTATCCCCGTTTGTATCTCTCCCAAAAAGAGAAAAAGAGGCAGATCAAAAAGCGCTATGCTATTTTACATCATGATCCCTACGGGATACAAAAATTATTCCGCAATACCTATGGGATTGAATGGCAACAAGTACTAGACTTCATCCGTTCTTTGGGGCTCGAACCGATCCAGATCTCTGGAGAGGGAAAGAATCTCATCGCCCCTTGGGTAAAGACAAAAGATTTTCGAGAGGTTATGTCTTTGATCTACAATGCCGATCTCTTTATTGGGTTAGATTCTGGTCCAAGTCACATAGCCGCTGCAATGGACATTCCCTCAGTAATTTTTTTTGGATCTGTAAATCCCTATTTTCGCCATCTAGATAACAAGAAAAAGATCTTTCTACAAAGTCCTTGCCCCTTTGCGCATTGCTATCATGAAATTCCCAATACATTAGGTCAGCCATGCCGTCTAGTTAATATCAATGAGGCGCCTCCCTGTTGCATTCATACAACCGATCAAGTACTCGAAGCGATCGCAAAAGTTTATGGTGCCCCCCTTTTGAAATCGCCTTAAGATTTTGTGGTGAGAATCTCTTTGGATCAAAAGCGATAGAGGGGACCTTTAACCTTTGCGTACTAAGCTAAGCCCTATCGATGCATGCGAAATTTTATTGGAGGCAATCTTGCAAAAGAAATGATCGGTAAGAAAAGTGCTTGTTTACGAATTCATGAATAAAAAAACCCGGAGGTAACCCTTAGCTTAAAAAAGATGGGGGTGGAGAGACGCATTCAGAACTTTTGATTGGAAGAAAATCCACCTTTCTTTGCTCCAGATGCCTGTTTATGGAAGGCAATCTGTATGTAACGGTACCGTCCCGAAGCTTGGCAAATTATTTTTACTACATATTCTTCTGGCACTCTTGAAGATACATCTTGTTTTTAATAATTTAAAATATGTATTTTATAAACAACCTAACACACAATGAGTTTTTTTATGAAAAATTTAGCTGTACCACTCATGTTATTTGTTTTCGCATTTAGCCTCTGCGCCGAAAACCAAATAAATGATAACCCCCTTATGACGCGATACCTAATGCAAAAAAGGGCTCTAGATAAAGAGAAGTTCTTTTTATTTGATGTTGGGGCTAGCGGTGGGATTGCCAGTTATTGGAAATTTTTCGGAAAAAGTTTGGTAGGAGTTGGCTTCGATCCTCTAGTCAGTGAATGTGAGAGGTTAAATAAAATAAACCAATTCTCCGGATTCATCTATGAGCCTAGTTATATCGTTTCAGAAATAACAGAGATTGATCAATATACAAATAAGATTATTAACTGCCCAATATACGAACGTAGTAGCTCAAGATACTATCTAAACAATTTTAAAATCGATTATACCAAACAGTTCTATAACCGCGATGCCGATTGCTTATATACTGAGAAGAGAATTTCGCTCGATCGTTATTGTTTAGAAAATAAAATAAAGAACGTTGATTTTATCAAAACTGATACAGATGGCGCCGATTATGCTGTATTAAGAGGCGCTGAAAAGCTGCTCCAAAATGGAAATATCCTTGGTTTATATGTCGAATGTAATTTTCACGGCGAAGCTCATCCCTATGCTAAGTCGTTTAGAAATATCGATCGCTTTCTTGTTGAGAACGGATTTACCTTATTTGACTTATCTACTGTGAGGTACACAAAGGCACAGTTGCCAGGAAAATTTTTATTCAATCATCCTGCACAAACCTTTACTGGACAAATTAGTTGGGGAGATGCGTTGTATTTGAAGGACTTTGTCTTTATGAAAAATCAAGGGAAAGAAATACCGAATTCCCAAATTATCAAGATGGCGTGTTTACAAGAAATTTTCGGACTGCCAGATTGTGCAGCTGAGCTTTTAGTAACCTTTCGAGACCAACTTGCTAATGACATCGATGTGGATAGGTGTTTAGATGCTTTGACTGAAGATATGGGACTTTATAGAAAGTATAATGAGCACGTTGGCCGCTTTCGCACCAATCGGCAAGCTTTTTTTTCAAAATAGCCGATAGGAGCGTCTTCGAATGGTTAAAAATCGGTTCAGAAACTTTCTGCGGAGCAAAAATTATGAACGACCCAGTACCTGGTGACCACTTCCTCCTCTATACACGCCTTCCTATCGATGGCAATTTATATAGCGAGCTTCCCATTCGTTTGGCTAATGGGATCTCGTTAGCCTCAATGCCATATCACGCAGTGGCGCGTGGTGTGCCCGAAGGATCTTCGTCTGAACGACAATCGGCTTAGGGGCTTGGGTTTATCCAGGACATGGTTTAGGAATGTGGCGGTGCCACGCGTGCTTAAAGATGGATCCTTCTTAATCATCTGAAATGGCACGCCTTTCATCGCAAAGCACGGCGAATTCATACATATGAGCATGTTCAAAACCATGTATCGCTTAATTTTTATGATGAGTGGCTAAGTCATAGTGGCTGTTACATACCTGGCATCTGTACCCAGCTTTAAAATTAGAATGGGCACCAATGGCTTTCCAGTAGGGTGTTCGTAAGAAATCTTAATGCTTCATACTTTTGATATGGTCAGATACAGTTTTCCAGTTTACGTTAGAGTATTTAAGCTAGTTCATTCGCTCTTTGGGGGAGGCCCATCTATCTCAATTCCTATTTGGATTCAGATGGTTTTTAAGGTAGTAGCGGGAGACAATTTATAAGATGTCATATTAAATATATCCTTAAAAAATCCGTGAGTGTTCACGAAAAAACAGAATCGAGCTTTTTTGTTTTCTCACGAACTTTCTTTTTTAGGACTATAGTTTA
>VGCX01000097.1 GCA_016869935.1 Alphaproteobacteria bacterium | reverse complement strand
TCTTTGGTGTAGGTATAAACCCCTCAAAGTCTTTATCATAAAAAATTTCCAGTTTTTTAAAATCCAGTACTTGTTAAAAAACCACCATACCCTTTAAAGAAGGAAGATTTTTTTATGCGCCAACACTCTCCTACGTGATTTGCAAAGACGATACTTCCTCTGCCTCTGTTGTGTCGTTATAAATCTCTTCAGAAATAATTTTCTCCGTTGCCTTACGAAGATAAGCATTAAGTTCCTCATTTAAAGCCAAGTATTGTGGCCACAACACTTGATCAACAAAAGCCTTTGGTACCCTCACCATAACCGTTGTATGTCGTTGACGATTGTATCGATAGGGACGCAAAGAATAACGACGACATAGTGCAACAAACAGCTTTCTTGACCATTGATCCCCTAAAGTAAAAGTATATTCCGAAAGAAACTCTGATGATGATAGCTTTTCTCTAAGCCTTTTTATCGCCTCTCCAGCGGCATTCCTTTCCCCACTGGTTCCAGCTCTCTCATAGAGGGCTTCTATTTTACGTAGCTTAAGGCGAAGTTCCTCTTCATTGTTCATTTCTACTCCCTCACTACAAAAAGACTTCCCTGTTATCACTCCTCAAAATCTTGTCTAATGGCTTGCTCTAAAAAATCCCCCAAAGGAAAATTCTCCTTCACAACCTCTATAGAGCTTTCAAAAACAGAAAACACTTCTTCTGCTGAATAACTCTCCGGTTTTACAATAAGTTGGGTTAACCCTAAGGCTAACTCTAAATGCTTGACTCCTACATCCGTCATGACTTTCATCATAACCGCTGCATCATTAAGCCCTTCTTTCTTTCCTTCAAATCTTCTTTTCACTTTGTCTCCTTTTAAACATTTTCTTTTATTATGGGTTTTTCTGGCCTTGCAGAATCTAGCGCTCGACACGCAATGAGTTGAACTTGCTTGATCGCCTGATCTGCCTTTTGATTTGTCTCTCTTAAAAAGTCTTCCTGTTCTTTTACCTTTTCTTTTAAAGACTCTATCTTTTGTTCATAGAGCGCTAATGTACTTTTATATTCTTTTTCCTTCAAAGTTAGTTCGATCGTGTGGTCCTTTGAAAGACCCAACTTCACCTTTTCTTCTGCCTCAAAAATAGCCTTCTGAATTTCTTCTCCTATTCCTGCAACTCGCGCTTCAAGCGTTAAAAAGGTTTCTTCTTTGTTCTTTAATTCATCCTCTCTTTTTTGATGAACCTCTTGAAGAAGGGTTAAGTCTTTTTCTATCAATGCTTTCTTTGCTGTATAGTCATCAGATTCTTTGCGTCTTTTGATTTCTAAAGCATAGAGATACTCTTCCTCCTCGCGCTTTCGACTCCTTTCTGAGGCTGCTTTTTGTTCTTGAATCTGTTTGTCAAATAGATCACTTTCTTCTTTCCAGTAACGCTTTTTCTGATTCATTTCTTCTTCAAACTCTTTTCGTCTCATCCCCATCTCTTGATCAAAAAGTTCCTTTTGTTCCTTTTGACTTTGAATTAAGGCTGAAAGCGTATGAGCCGTTTCGTGAATCTGATAAAGTGTCTCTAAATGCTTTTGCTCAACGATAATCGCTTGGCGAATTTCTGTGAGCTTCTGAAACTCTTTTAAGAGCTCTTCTGCAATTGTATCTAGCTGCTTTAAGGATTTTCCTTTAAGAACACTTAAGTCTGATAGAATGCCTTCTTGAGAATGGCTTGAGGCTTTCTCCACTAGATTTTTTTCTTCTTGTTTTTTTTTAGTCTCCTGAGGGTTTTCTTGCTTCTCTTTAAGTTTAGCAAGAGACTCTTCATAGGCTGCCAGAATTTGTTCTTTTGTATTTTTTGCGCTTACTTCTTTTTTGATCATATTCTAGAATCCTTGCTTCTTTGGGGCTCAAGCGAAAATTACCCCATCTTTTCCACCCACAAAGCGTCATTATTTGCTTAATCTTGAGTAACTTATTGGCCATTTATAGTCAAAAGCTTTGGAGAAAAAAACTTCGTCCTAACAGTAGACGGAGTTTTTCTAAAAAAAACCCCAAATCTATCTCATTTTAAGAGAATTTTCTTGCACTTCATTGTTCATATAAACCTATAGGCTTATTTATTGGAGTGATCAACAATTCTCCACTATTTGATAGAATCTTTAAGCGACTGAATCTCCCCCGTAGAAAGCCCTGTATCCTCTATAATTTCATCTACTAGTCGATTTCGCTTAAGCATTTTAAGCGCAATGTCTCTTTTACCTTCAGCTTTACCTTTTCTCATCCCTTTTTCTTCCGCTTCTTCAAGTTTGAATTTCTCCGCTGCGCGATTGTCCATTTCATGCTTTATGGATTGCTGGTATGCATTCCATTCGGCGGGCGTCATGGACTCTTTTGTCGTTAGGTACAAAGCTTTTTGTAAAATTACATCATCCCCTATAAACTTCTCAAATTCTTCCATCCTACACCTTCATCCTTTCCATTTGATAAACCTTATTCGCAAAAATCATTAATCTTTTGAAGGGACGATAAAGAAAGCCCTGTGAAAAGACTAATCTTATCTAGAGATTCGCCAGCCTTTATCATAGCAAGCGCAATGTCTCTTTTTCCTTCGGCAATACCTTCAGCTTTACCTTTTCTCATCCCTTTTTCTTCCGCTTCTTCGAGTTTGAATTTCTCCGCTGCGCGATTGTCCATTTCATGCTTTATGGATTGCTGGTATGCATTCCATTCGGCGGGCGTCATGGAATGTTCGGTCGTTATGTGCAAAGCTTTCTGTAAAATCATATCATCCCCTATAAACTTCTCAAATTCTTCATCCGTACTACTATGTCCATGTTTAAAAAAATAAACCCATTTCTCCTCAACAGTTTCTAAATGTTCTATAGCATTATTGAACTTCGGAAGCTCAATAAACGTAAAACTAAAATCCTTTAGATCATTCTCATATGTTCTTTTATCTAACATTATATGAGAGGACTTCCACTCCCTCTTATTTGGAAACATAATAAAGTCACTCATAGAAATAAAGATCACTGGCTTAAGGTTTTCGTAAAGCTCCCCTTTGTTCAATTGGTTAGAGTAAACTTTAGAGGCATAATATTGCGCTCGTTTCTCAAACCCTTTCATCTTTTCCACTTGCATCTCTATGATGAATTGATTCTTGTTCTCGTCAGAACACAATACATCAATAATCGATTGCTTCTTTGTCGCAGTTTCTGGGATTTGTATGGTCTGAAGGTAGCTTACATCAAGAACAGCATGCGGGCCTTTCAAGTGCAAGATGTTATTGATAAAATAAATTAACAGATCCTTGTGACGTTCTTCACCGAACAAGCGCCGAAACAAATAGTCGTTTTTAGGATCAAGAAACTTATGTAGAGCCATCGGCTTATTCCATTTACTTACAAGTACTTTAATTTAACACTCTCATCACTCGTCTTTATGATAACAAGACTATTTTCTGCCTGTCAAATTGTGTTTTTTTGTTCGTTTAAGAAGGTCTCTTTTTACTTTGTTCAATAAGCGTAGCCCCATAATTCAAAAACTCTAAGGAGCAAATGAAAAAATTCAGTCATAATAATAGTCACTGATCAATAAAAATCCAATCACGATCTCTACAGCTCTTCCAAAAACTCCTTGAGAGACATGTTTTGAGGAACGTCCTGCTTTTCCTGTTTGAGGGGATGGAATATTTCTAGAACAACTTCGGTCATGTAGTGATTTTGTTGATGTTTATCCTGCCATTTTCGTGTTTGTAGACGACCCTCAGCGTAGACATAGGTTCCTTTTTCTATATCACGTTCCATGCCGTCAATAATCTCCTCATCAAACGCCACTAAACGGTGCCAATCAGTCGCCTCTTTACGGTGGGTTGCAACCGTCAAAGTCCCAACCCTTTTCCCCTCTTTCGTTACTCGAACCTCTGGAACATTTGCGACATAGCCCACTAAAACAACCCGGTTGATTTCTTTTTTCACTTGTTCAAAAGCTCTTTAAGCTGCTTGGATGCAGAAAAACCAACACCTGTACTAGCAGGAATCTTTATCTCCTTCCCAGATCTTGGATTGCGACCAAGACGCGCTTTCCTCTTTCTAATCCTAAAAGACCCAAACCCTACAAACTGACAGTCACTTTTATTCGCAAGGCCCTCTATAATTCCTTTAAATACAGCATCCACAGCACGCCCTGCATCTACTTTTGTCATATGACTGACTTCTGCAACATAATTTATTAACTCTGTTTTATTCATTTCTTATTCCTTTTTATTTCAACTTCTAAATTACCTTCTCATAAAAATCAAGATAACAAACCCACTTTATCTAAATCCTCACCCTCTATTTTAAACATTTCTCTTAATATTACTAAATAAAGTTCCAGTATTTCTTCTTTTAATAGTTCGTCTCCCCTCTCTCCCCTAAAAAAGTCCTCAAAGTCTTTTATCTTCCAAGGACACGTCCCCATAAGAAAAAAATTCCCCCACAAAGAAACAATCCGTGTAAACACTATATCCCCTCTTTCTAAAAATAAACCTTTTGCCTTAACAAAATGGTTCGTCATCAAAAAAAGATCCTGAATGTGCACAATCCCCTCTTCTTCCGTGCTTAAAACTCTATAAAAACTATAATGGCTTTTAAGAACCGCCTTAATAAAGAAGGCTTTTTTTTGTTCCCTTAAATAACTCCTTGCAATACTTCCTTCTTTCCAATCAAATAAAAACCAGGGGATAAAAAATTCTTCAAACATAGTTTCTTCCATCTTTGCATTCAGATACCCTCCTTTCAAAAATCCTAAAAAGCACTCCTTCATAGCTTTTTGAATCCCTCTTTCAAAAATATAGGGCATAAGATGACCGTCAATCACTGACTTCTCAAGACGCTTAAAGCTTTCAAAGCTATTCTCTCGTTTAGGGTGTTTCAAATCCCTCTTCATCTTAACACCTAACTAGCATCCTTTTGATAAGGCATGTCTGGAAACTTCTTTTCTAAGATTTGCTTAATATTTTCAAAAGAATCTTCAACTTTTGTTAAAAAAGAAGGAAAGACACGCCATTTTTCCTTCGTCTCACACAAAATATCAACCGTTTGTTGATGCACCTGCAAAACAAGGGCATATTGATTTTTAAAAAACACAAGATCTAAAGGTTTTAAAGGTATTTCCTCTGT
>VGCX01000096.1 GCA_016869935.1 Alphaproteobacteria bacterium | reverse complement strand
TTAGCCTAAAATTTTTAGTGCCTGGAAACTGTTGATAGTAAAGGCTTTGGGAGGTGTTATGTAATTTTTATATTGTTCCTACACCAAAGACCTTTTTGGAGGCTTAGGGCAGAGGACCCCCATTTATAGCGGGACCCCATTTATTGCGGAAGTCAGGAGGTTGCGTAAGGGCTTCAAGGTTTTTATCAAAAGAGACGAAAATTTTTATAGTTTATTACTGTATTTTCATCAACAACTTGTTCGTGATCGCCTGTATAAACAACATAGCCTTTTACAGGATAGCGATGAGAGAGCTTTTTGAACGTATTGATGTTTTTTAAGAAATTTTTGTTAAACGTTTTCGAGGATTTAATTTCTACAGCAATCAATTCTAATCCTTTTTGAAACACAACATCTACTTCGATTTGGTTGGTGTCGCGATAAAAATAAAAAGGAATATCTTCCCCTAGGTTTAAGTGATTTTTAACCAGTTCATTGACGATCATATTTTCAAATAAATACCCCCTTAAAGGGTGATGTGCTACATGATCAACCGTTCGAATACCCAACAAATAACTGACAATGCCCACATCGCAAAAGTAAAGCTTTGGGGTTTTTACAATGCGTTTGCCTAAGTTTTCAAAATAAGGAGGTAATATTGTGACAATAAATGATGCTTTTAAAATAGAAATCCACTCGACAACAGTATGACGGGAAATTCCTAATTCATTGGCCAACTGTGTATAATCAATCATCTGGCCAATACGAGTAGCGCATAAACTTAAAAGCCTTTGGAATTGATCAAGATCTTTGATATTGAGAATAAGTTTCACATCCCGCTCTACATAGGTTTTAATATAGTTGCGATAAAACTGTACCACATCCATTGGCGTTTTATAAAGCCTTGGATAGAAGCCGTAAAAAATCTGTTCATCGGCATCGAATTCTTTGTTAATATGCTTCAACTCTTCTAACGTAAGGGGCATTAAGTTTAAAAGAGCTGTGCGCCCTGCTAATGATTGGCTAATACTTTCCTGCAACGCCAACTGATGGCTTCCTGTTAGAATAAATAATCCTACTTTTTCTTGAAGATCAACGATTCCTTGAATGTAAGAAAGAAGCTGTGGTACACGTTGGACTTCATCCAAAATGGCTCCCTCAGGGTAAGTTTCTAAAAACTTACGGGGATCTTCTGTTGCAAACAAACGAATATCGGGATCTTCAAGGCTAATATAGGGTTTTTCTGGGAAGAGAGTTTTCACCAACGTGGTTTTTCCAGATTGGCGCGGGCCAATAATGGTCACAACAGGATAGGATTGAGCAGCCTTTAAGATTTCTGCTTGTATTGTTCGATGTATTTTCATATAAAAACCCTTTATTTTCAGGCATTGTATCATTTTTTATGTAATTTGTATAGTTGACTATACAAATTACATAAAAAACCATCTAGGCCTTATATATATTGGTCTTTAGTGAAGGAACAATGGAAAATCTAAACTGCCACCTGGAAACCTTTTACAGGTAAGGGTTTGAGGGCAAGGAAGAATTTTAGTCCATTTTTGTAACCCATTGATTTTACTGACCTTTTTTCCTTCAATTTTTCAACAGTTTTCTGTAAAAGCTTTAAAGCTTTTTATTTCTAGCCGATTTAGCTCGTTCTCTATGTTCCACGTTAATGTAATGATCTGCGATGGTGCTTGAGCTGTGGCCTTTTGAACTATTTCTCTAAGAGGTCTTGTGTTGCTTGGGTTTGTTTGGATTTTTAGCGTGTCCAATAAGGGGTGTTTTTTCGTTAAGCGTTGGAAGAGGGGACACCTTAAGATAATTAGTTCTATAGTGCTTAAGAGCCTCTAACATCGATTGGCTTACTGCAATATGTCGCATCTTATTTCCTTTTCCAACTGTTTTAAACCACCAGTTATTTTCTCTATCTTTAAAGAAATCCCCCATAGTGGTCGACCATCTTGGAGAGGCAACCAACTCAGAAATCCGCAGGTACATACCATCAACGCCCTTCTATCATAATTTTATGTATTTTCATGGTTTTTGTAACTGGACAGAATTTTCAATCTTAATTTATAATTGAAAATACCAAGATTCAAAATCTAAATTAAAGGAGAATACTCGTGAACTTTAAAAAACACCTTGTTTTATTAATCATTTTGAGTTTCTCAAAAGTTCAAGGAGCCGCAGTTCCTGGTCCTTCAGCGTTTAATCCTCAATGGTCGCATCCTGTGGCACTTCATCCTGCTCTCCTTCCTCTATCCACTCATCCCCAGACGTTGGAGTTTGCTGGAGCGTTTGAAGAGGTGCACAAAGTATTTACTAACAATTTAGCTCCGGATTTTCAAACAGCTTTTTATCTAAAGTCGATGCTTATCGAAAACCTTAACACCTTCTTTTTCATTTCAAGGCCTGGGGCAGAGCTTCCACTAACTATAGCAGAGTCTTCCAATTTCCTCTCTCTTCTCAAGGTTAGTTATCATTCAATAAAATTATTTATTAATCAGGTGAATCCCATTGTAAGCAAATATCTGTTGAAGGATTTGCAAGAATCTTTGGATCTTATTGCAGATCGCTATGGTTTAAGAAAAATTGAACACAGTGTTATTACGGGATCTGGATTTTTTGGAAATGTTTATCCTTATATTCCTCAATACCCCAATCCTGCTACTCCAAATCTCTTCAGAGATACTATACGTAACCTATCAGGGCGCATTTTTGTTGTTAAAAATACAGCAGGGGGAGCTTCTATCGTAGGAAGATCTAGTGGTATTATTATTCCTGTAAAAGATAGATTTGTTCGTGGAAGCTTATCTTATGATGAGATTATTACCTGTTGCCACTCTATCTCCTCAACTGACTTAGATCCTGATCTCGAATTTTATTTCGTGAGATCAGAATCTCTTGATCCAGAGACAGGGCTTCCGAGGGCGGTAGATATTGTTGGAACTCCCGGCGTTGTTAACCCTGTTGCCGCAACTGATGTGCAAGATTTTATTACATACCTGCGTCATGCAAGTATAAGTCCTCCTGACAATAATGTTCGTCGTATTGAGAAATTTCGTCCTATTAACCAAGACTTATCAGACTTAAGACATCACTCTCCAAAACATAGCGGTTCTTCTTCTGACTGTGGATATGGTATTTTAAATCGAGAGTTTACATTTCCGGCTGCTGTCTTTGCATCAATACGTCTTATGGATCAAAGAGAGGTTGAGCATGTTACTCTTCATGCTGTAGGACCCTTTGATTATTATGCTTTAGGTTATCCTGTTTTTTCTTATCATAATTTAGGAATAAACAATACTCCTATGCATGCTAATCTTAAGTTATCACCTCTCACGTTAACTACTGGTAACAGCGCGACCCTAGAGGCAGGACAACGGGTACTGAGAATACAACCCAATAATCTCCTTCATCACGGAGCACCCACCATGAAGGGAATGAGCGGAGGTCCTATGTTTATGTGTGAGGGAGGAACTATCAATATAATGGGTCTTGTTCAAAGTGGAGATAGCATAATAGATGAAAACAATGTGTGTATATTATAAATTAGTTGAATTTTTTAGAGAACAACCATATTATTATGTGGTTTACTTGTTCGTTTTTTAGATAGGAGATGAGAAATGAAGATTATGTTGATAGCCTTAGGCCCATGTTTATTATTCTCCCCTGTGTCATTTGCTACTACAACGGCAGAGGAAGGGAATAGTTTTTTCCCCTCAAAACCGTTTTCAGGCCCAAGTCTTGCAGATATGTTAGAAGAAATCAAAAGAAAAACAGAGTCTGACGCGTATAAAGAGGCTCAAAAAGCTAAAGATTTATATGAAAAAGAGTTTTATGCCAATAGTTATGGAGCAGATTCTACGAGTAGAAAAGGGTCTCATTTATATTGATAAAGGTTGGCTCGGAGAGCATCTAGAAGTTGGGGCTGAGTTGAAAAAGCGTAGACATATGTTACAACCCTAATTCGGGATTAGGTTAGAGAATTTAATGGCTGGTTTTTTGGTTCTGTCGCATCTATTGATGCTTGGATTAAAAGCAGGTAGGGTAGGTCAGAAATATGAGGCATGAAATGTTCAAAGTTGACCCGAAGCTGACCAAACATTTTAAAGGGTATTGCTCTTCCCCTGAGGCTATCATGACCTTCGTTTATATGAAGTGTCGATTTTCTTTAAGCTACCGAGACTTGGAAGAGATGATGAGCATGCGTGGGGTTTCAGTCGATCACGCAACGCTTCAAAGATGGGTTAAGAATTTTGTTCCTCTTATAGAAACACGCGTTAAAAAAAGAAAGAAACCTGTAGGTTCCAGCTGGAGAATGGACGAGACCTATATCCGTCTTAACGGAGAATGGATCTATCTTTATAGAGCTGTTGATAAGGAAGGTGATACCATTGATTTTCTCTTAAAGGCTAAAAGAGACAAGGTAGATGCTAAAGCTTTTTTCAAGAAATCCTTTAAAGAAAATGGGTGTCCTGACAGCGTGACGATTGATAAAAGTGGATCCAATACCGCAGCATTAAACTCTATTAATGATAAGCTTTCTGAGGAAGAAAAGATCATCATCCGTCAGAGTAAATATCTCAACAACAGAGTTGAACAAGATCATCGGTTCCTCAAGAAAAGAACCACGCCCATGCTTGGGTTCAAGAACTTCTATTCTGCTAAAACAACCATTGCTGGTATCGAATCCATTAGGATGATTCAAAAAGGTCAAATCGTTGGAACAGAAAAGAACAATAATGCTTGGAATAACTTCACAGCTCTTATGGCGTAATATGCCTAAAATCCAATACTCACGCCACTTTCAGGCGTATCATTTCTAAATGCGACAGAACCATTATACATGTAGGAGAGGATCTATAACATTATGAAAACTTCCCCTAAACCCTCTTTACATCACCCAGTATAATCAAGTAAGTAAGAATCAATAAACAAATTAGAGGTATACACTCATGAAACAATTCATATTAAGCATTTTATTGATATCCGGTATTGCACAAGCCGCAACGGATGATGGGGTACGGAGTTTTGAGGTAAGTGGAGGGACTCGGTATGTGCGGGGACGGTTTAATATGGAAACGGAAGGTCGAACTCTTGTAACAACCCCAACTCCACCAACGAAAGCCAGAAGCGAAGCGGTAGGGGTATATACGGATCGTCCACGATCGA
>VGCX01000095.1 GCA_016869935.1 Alphaproteobacteria bacterium | reverse complement strand
CCTTGGTTTGATTCTTGTATCTTTTCGGGATGATATTAAAAGCCTTCCCCTTCGGCATAAATTTTTGACCCAAATTTTAATAGCGTCGACCATTGTCGCAAGCGGCCTTTCTTTTGACGAACTTCCGCTCCCTTACCTAGGGATGATTCATCTGGGTGCTTTTGGCGGAATCCTATCCCTTTTATGGGTTATTTTTCTAACCAATGCTTTTAATTTTATGGACGGCCTTGATGGGCTAGCGGCTGGGAGCAGCTTGGTTGCAAGCTTTTTTGGAATTTTGATTGGAATTCATTTCCAAGAGCATGCCTTTCTTTACATTTCTTTTGCTCTCTTTTTTTCCACACTTGGATTTTTCTTTTATAATTTTTCCCCTGCCCGTATTTTTATGGGTGATGTAGGAAGCCAATTTCTAGGACTTTTTTGGTCTGTCCTGCTGTTCCTAAGTGCCCAAGCCCAGCATGTAGAAATTTCAGTGTATACGATTCCAATTTTGTTTTTTGCGTTTATTTATGATGTTGGCTTAACCATTCTTCGGCGCCTTTGGAAACGCCAATCTATCTTTCAACCCCATCGAACTTTTTTATTTCATATTCTGCATCGAAGCGGTCTTAGCCACAGAAGAATCAGCATCCTCTACATGGCTCTCGCCTTTCTTCAGGGGTGTGGCGCCCTATGGGTTCAGTTTCTGCCCCTCCCTCTACAATTTTTCGTTTTAATTCCCTATGGCGCGTTGATGATCCTTTACACTCTATGGGTCCAAAAACAGGCAACCCAAATGATTAATCGAAGAAGAGTTTAATCGGAGAAAAATGGAGCGGGCGAAGGGAATCGAACCCTCGTCGTAAGCTTGGGAAGCTTCTGCTCTACCATTGAGCTACGCCCGCAAATGCACCCCTACTATACTGAAAATCTTGAAAAATTCAAGATTTTCCATTGAGAAAAATCAGTGTTTAAGCTAATTTTCGAATATGCTTAGGAATCAAAATAAAAAGAAAGCCGCAGCTGATAAGGCTAATGATAGCGCTAATATTAAACAATGTTGCGTGACCATATTGTTCCCAAATGTCTCCCGCAAACCAACTAGAAATCCAAATACAAATCCCTAACACAGAGTAAAAAATACCAAACGCTGTTCCACGAATATGCTGGGGTGTTGTATCAGAAATAAGAGAGACTAAGATGCTCTGGGTGGTTCCCATTTGAGCCCCCCACAATAAAACCCCTATTAAAATAAAAATTAAATTGGTCGTATTGCCCATCAATACTGTCGCTGCAATCATAAAGAAAAAGCCTAGCAGCAACACAGATCGACGAGATATTTTATCTGATAAAACCCCTAAAGGATAGGAAACAAAAAATTGTCCCAAGTTAAAAAGCAACATAACCATAGGAACAAAAGACGTCTTAAGGCCCGTTTCGACAACACGAAAAACAAGATAGGACTCTCCAAAATGCGCTAAATGGAAAATAACTGTCAAAAGAATAATTTTCCAGTAGGATGCATTAAGATCTAGAAATGCTTTCCATTGAATGCCCTTACGATGGGTTTTATTGTCTTCTTTTAAAAGTTTATTTGTATGTTTTGGCTCCTTAACACCAAAAATCAGCAACAAAAAAGCCAGAAGCGCTGGAATAAAAGCTAAGTGAAAGAGCAAACGGTAATTATCATCAGACCAAAGCATAAGACCTATGGTTAAAACGGTCCCAATACAAGACCCCGCTGTTTTTAAGGATTTTGTAAGGCCGTAGCAAGCGCCACGCTGATCTTTAGGGGCGATGTCACCAATTAACGCATCCCGAGGAGATGCTTGGATTCCATTACTAAATCGATCAATCACGCGCACCCAAAAAATCCACAAAACAGATCCAGCCACCGCGAAAAGCGGCTTAATAAGAGCAGAAAGACCATACCCAACGCCTAAAACAAATTTTCTGTTCTGGAAAAGATCTGCCGTAACCCCAGAAAAAATACGAATCATATAGGCAATAAATTCTACAAACCCATCAATGCGACCAACGGTCGTTTTTGTAGCGCCAAGCTCTGATTCCATAAAAGTTGGCATCAAGCTAAAGACCATGATGGTTGAAAGGTTAATCAAAAGCCCGACGAAGCTCAGCACCCAAATAGGACGCGGCAATCCCCATATTTTTTTGGTATCCATTCTTTATTAGACCTTATGCGTTGAAAAAAGAAAAGGGAAATATAATAGGCCCTCTTAAAAATAGCAAGGGCCTATCAATAAAGTTGTTATCTTACAATAATTTTAGTTCCTGAAGCTCTTTCGCCAGCATCTCGCGCATAGGCATCACGATGACCTTGGTCAATATCATCGAATTGAGGTTGTTGCTGAGCCCCATACCCTTGAGGTGCGCTGTACGCCGATGACTGAGGGATATTATTATATCCTAATGGTTGTGGAGCATTGTAGGCCTGTTGATTATTAGGTTGCTGCTGTTGTCTTTGTGCGTAAGATACACCCCCCGTTTGATCAGCGACAACACGAGAGCGACCTTTGTCACCAACCATTATAAGAACAGCCTGTCCTGGTTGCAGTCTTGGCTCAGGACCTTGAACCACGGTCATAATGCGCCCACTGGAAAGCTCAACCGTATATTCAATACCATCTTGTTCTTTAAGTTTCTTTTCAAGGAAAGCGCCCCCTAAAGCACCCGCTGCAGCGCCAAGGACTGTTCCAACCACCTGACCTTTTCCTTTACCAAGTTGAGACCCAAGTACGGCGCCCCCAACACCCCCACCTACAAGGCCCAGGGTATTGTCTTGAAGACTATCGCCTCCCTGGACTTTAACGGAACGTACATTCAAAATAACGCCACGATATGTTTGTTTGACAGCACCTACTTCCGCTTCTGAATACTCAGAAGAAGAAATATTTTTTGCACAATTAGCTAATAAAAGAACACACAAAAGACTTAGGAAATAGGGGGATTTTTTGTACATAAGAACTCCTTATTTAATAAAAATAGGAGGCCATTTTTCCACACTTCCATCATGAAGGCAAATTAATTCAAAAAAAATCCTACAAAACCGCTAGATTTTTTTTTTGAATGTGCCATAGTATAAGTAGTTAATTGTTAAACACCTGATCAAAAGAGGCTATTTATGAATAAAACCGATTTAATTGAATTTGTTGCGAAAAATGCAAAGATAACAAAAGCAGACAGCGAAAAAGCTGTTAATGCTGTGTTTAAGGGGATTACCCACACTCTTTCTAAGGGTGGTGAAGCACGATTTGTTGGTTTTGGAACATTTGCCGTTTCTAAAAGAAAGGCACGCACAGGTCGTAATCCTCGTACAGGCGCAGAAATTAAAATTGCAGCATCTTCTGTTGCACGCTTCCGCCCTGGAAAAGAGCTTAAAGACAGCATCAACTAGTATTCGCTTAGAAACCTTTAAAAAAAGAGGGAAATCCCTCTTTTTTTTATGCTATAATTCTAGAAAGTGAGACTTCTTGCAGAAAAATTTAACCCTGCCAAAGGGACGCCTGGGAGACGTAATCCGCAAGAAGTTGATATTTTTAGGGATTTTGAATAAGTTCAGATAGAAGTGAGACTAGCAAGATATTATTGAAGTGGAGCGTAGCGGAACGGAAATAATATCTTGCTGAAAAGAAAAAGACCTCGATAATAGGTGATTATGTTAAACCCTAAAATGGAGGTCTTTATGCAAATAAAAGGTTTGCACGGTAATGTTTATAAACTATGTAAGTACTTAGGTACACAAGAAAATTTAGATAAGATCCGTATTCTTTTTGAAAAAGAGGTTCGTCACTGGGCAATGCTTAAAGCCCAAGGCGTTGAAAACAAAGTCTGTCAAAAGGTCATCGGTATTTCTAGAGCTACCTATTATAGATACCGTAAAACACTAGAAAATCTTCAAAAAGGAATTTTCCCCCCTTCTAAGAGGCCTAAAAACCTTAATAAGCCGCGTTGGGGCAAGACAGAGATCGATCTGGTTCTTAAAATCAGACAAGAAAACCCAACTTTTGGAAAAGATAAAATTGCTGTGATTTTAAAGCGGGATTTTCAAATGCCCTTGAGTGCCAGTACGGTGGGGCGTATCCTTAAATCCTTAATGACCCGTGGCCTTTGCCCGATCTCTCAATCCGCTCCTCGCATAAGGCGCAAACGCTCTTTCCAAAAAGGCCATGCTCAACCCTGGACCTTTAAGAAATATGAGCAAATGGTCGTTGGAGAATGCGTTCAAATCGACCATATGACGGCCCATAAAAACGGCATTACTGTTAAACACTTCCAAGCTTGGGATAGAAGGTCTAAATTCCTTCATGCAGACCTTTATTCAAAAGCCCAAAGCAAACAAGCTAAAGCCTTCCTTTTAGATCTTATTAAAATAGCTCCCTTTAAAATCCTCTCTATCCAAGTCGATGGAGGATCAGAATTCATGAAAGATTTTGAAGAGGCCTGCAAAGATCTTGATCTCCCTCTTATTGTTCTTCCCCCAAGAATGCCCAAATATAATGGGGGTGTTGAACGCGGCAATAGGACCTTTAGAGAGGAATTCTACGCTAATAAGAAAATCCTCTCAGATTCTCTTGGCGCCCTCAGGTTTGATTTAAAACGAGCTCTTCATACCTATAATTCTTATAGACCTCATTTTGCCTTGAAAGGTCTCACCCCTTTCCAGTATATTAACCTTACCTTAGAGGTCGCCGCTTGAGTCTCATATCATATGAACTTATACAATCCAAAAAATGCGCCTTCACAGGACAAAAAAACCCCTGTATGATAGTCATCAATTACTTAACAATAGATCTATTATCGATGAAAATTTTATATATTCTTTTTATGGTTTTTCTTGCAACCAATACTGTAGCTGGTTCTTTGCCTTCTGTTTCGAAAGTAACACCAAAAACACCAACAGTAACCTTAAAAGAGGCCTTAACTGCCGCCTATAAAATGACATTCTTAACTTCAGCCCAATATGATGTTAAGGGAAGTTATGAAGTTTTGTCTGCTGCAAAGCGAGACGGATGGCTTCCAAAAGTTGGCCTCAGCTCTTCGTATACTGCTGACTTTAATCGCATTCATAATAAAAACAACTACGGAAGCGCTACCGGAAATCAACAAGTTCATTCGGCTAAAAATGCTGTAACTTTAAGTCAAAATATTTTTGCAGGGGGTGGAAGTGTTGCAAGTATCCGTGCCCAAAAA
>VGCX01000094.1 GCA_016869935.1 Alphaproteobacteria bacterium | reverse complement strand
GCATTTGAAAAATCTTGGCACTGCGTCCCCCGAAGACCGCCAAGAGAAAGGCCCTCTTTTAAATGCCCTTAAGGTAACACTACTAGAGGCCTTAGAAGAAAAAAAAGAAACACTTCAGCAAGCTGAACTAAACCAGAAACTTAAACAAGATGTTTTGGATGTCACCCTTCCAGGGCGTCCCGAAAGTGAAGGCTTGCTTCATCCTATCCAGCAAACAACCGAAGAAGTAATGGCTATCTTTGGAGCGATGGGTTTTTCGGTTAAAGAAGGGCCTCATATCGAAGAAGATTTTTATAACTTTACAGCGCTCAATATTCCGCTTGAGCATCCTGCGCGTCAAATGCAGGATACATTTTACATCAATGATTTTCGAGAGGGGGCGCCCATGGTGCTCCGCACGCATACGTCTCCCGTTCAAGTTCGCACAATGCTTGACGAAAAGCCGCCCGTTCGCATTATTGCACCAGGACGTGTCTTTCGAGCCGATTATGATATGACGCATACCCCTATGTTCCATCAAGTCGAAGGATTGTTTATTGGCGAGAATGTAACGATGGCCCATTTGAAGGGGTGTTTGGTTGAATTCTTAGAAGCGTTCTTTGACGTAAAGGATCTTCCTATCCGCTTCCGACCAAGCTTTTTCCCATTCACAGAACCTTCTGTCGAAGTAGACATTGGTTGTACTCGCCAAGATGGCGGGTTCAAAATTGGGACGGGGAGTGATTGGTTAGAAATTTTGGGCGCGGGGATGGTCCATCCTAAAGTTCTTGAAAATTGTAAGATTGATTCAACCCAATATCAGGGCTTTGCTTTTGGGATGGGGATTGACCGGATTGCCATGTTGAAATACGGAATTCCGGATCTTCGGACGTTTTTTGAATCTGACTTAAGGTGGCTTCGTCACTATGGCTTTCAGCTTTTTGATCGTCCTTCTTCGCTGAATAAAACAAGAGCAGGGGGGGCGCAATGAAATTTTCACTAACCTGGTTAAAGCGACATTTAGAGACAACAGCTTCTGTTGAAGACTTAACGACAACACTGACCAATCTTGGTCTTGAAGTAGAAGGTGTTGAAGAAACAGGAGGGGCTTTAAAATCTTTTAAAGTGGCTCGTATTTTGAAAGCGGAAAAGCACCCAAATGCAGATAAACTTCAAGTTTGTACTGTTGATATTGGGGAGAAGGCCCCTGTCACTGTTGTTTGCGGGGCCCCTAACGCACGGGCAAATCTGACTGTTGTCTTTGCACCTCCTGGAACAACCATTCCCTATAACGGAATGGTTTTAACGAAAGCGAAAGTTAGGGATATTGAAAGCGCTGGAATGCTTTGTTCTAAAAAAGAGCTCAATCTTGGCACAGAATCTGAGGGCATTTGGGAACTTCCAGAAGATGCCCCTGTTGGGATGTCCCTTGCAGAATATTTAGCCCTTAATGATATAGTCATCGAAGTTGGTATTACCCCTAACCGTCCAGATTGTTTGGGTGTTCGTGGTATTGCGCGCGAGCTTGCGGTTGCAAAAAAAGGAACGCTCAAGTCTCGGTTGATGCCAGATGTGGAAACAACATTCTCATCGCCTATTTGGGTCACGAGGTCTTTTAACCGCGACACACTTTCTGCTTGTCCACATTTTACAGGGCGGTTGATTCGTGGGGTTAAAAATGGCCCAAGTCCAGAATGGTTGCAAAAGCTTCTTCAATCTGTGGGACTTAAGTCTATTTCTAAGCTTGTGGATGTTACTAATTTCTTTTCGCATGATCTATGTCGGCCTTTGCATGTTTTTGATGCGGATACAATTGAAGGGAATATTACCGTTCGGCTTTCTAAATCAGGCGAATCAATGAAAGCATTAGATGACAAAGAGTATAGCCTAGACGATCATATGACAGTCATTGCAGATGATAAAAAAATCTTGGCACTTGGCGGGATTATGGGCGGTCAGAGTTCTGGTTGCACCATGGATACGACAAATGTCTTTTTGGAATCCGCTTATTTTGATCCGATTCGTACTGCAAAAACGGGTCGTACTCTTTCAATTCTCAGTGACGCACGCCATCGCTTTGAGCGTGGCATTGATCCTTTTTCTACGCGGGTTGGTTTAGATTTTGCCACCCAAATGATCATCGATTTATGCGGAGGTGAGGCGAGCGATATGGTGGAAGCAGGTGCCCCTGTTGAAACAATGGAGAAAATTTCTCTCGACTATGACCAGATCAAATCTTTAATTGGAATTAGTGTTCCAAGCGAGCAGGTCAAAGAAATTTTAGACACTTTGGGGTGCGCTGTTATTCGTAGTGATGACACAGGCGTTATAGCCATTACGCCCTCTTGGCGAGGGGATTTGAAGCTTCCTGAAGACTTAATTGAAGAAGTTGTGCGGGTCTATGGGTACCATCATATTCCAGCAACGCCTCTTCCTCCGGTGAACGATCCATTGTTTGCGCCTCTAAACGCTGGGCAAAAAAGGGTATCATTGGTCCGCCATACTTTGGCGCAACGTCATATGATGGAAACTGTCTCCTGGTCTATGGTCGGGAAAAAAGCTTTTGCTCTTTTCGGGGGTGATTCTGATAAGCTCCGGCTTGTGAATCCGATCACAGAAGATTTGGAATATATGCGTCCGTCCCTTTTATCGCTTCTTTTAGAGGCAGCCAAAAAGAATATCAGTCGAGGCTTTGCGGATCTAAGTCTTTTTGAAGTGGGACCGATTTATAAAGGCACAACCCCTAAAGACCAAGAAACGGTTGCAGGAGGGTTGCGTTCCGGGAAACTATCCAGAAATCATTGGAAACACGAAGAACGCTCTTATGACATTTTTGATGTCAAGCAAGATGCCCTTTCTGTTTTGAAGGTTTGTGGCCTCAACACAGAGAAAATTCAAATTGATCAAAATGATGTTCCTTCGTGGATGCATCCGTATCGTACGGGACGGCTCTGTTTAGGTCCTAAAAACATTTTGGGATATTTTGGGGAGGTCCACCCAGGTATTTTAAAAACACTTGGCATCAAAGCTCCAGTTATGGCCTTTGAAGTTTTCTTAGAAAGCGTGCCTTATGGAAAAAATATAACATCGAATAAAGGCAAAGCCTTTCTTCCCGCCCTCCAAAGTGTCGAGCGGGATCTTGCCTTTATTGTGGACAAAAATGTCTCTGCGAAAAAAATGATGGATACTGCTCAAAAAGCGGGACACCCTTTGCTTTCAGCGCTCACGGTTTTTGATGTGTATGAAGGCCATCCTTTAGAACAGGATAAAAAATCTCTGGCGATTCGTTTTTATTTGCAAGCAGAAACAGTTACGCTTACGGACGCAGATATTCATGCGTGCTGTAATAGAATTATTGAAACAGTTCAAAAAGAATTAGGAGGCATTCTGCGCGATGGCCAGTAAACCCATTTCCACCATCCGAAATTTTTCGATTGTTGCCCATATCGATCATGGAAAGTCGACCCTTGCGGATCGATTGATCGAATTGTGCCAGGGATTGCCTCAACGAGAATTAAAGCAACAAATCCTTGATTCTATGGATATTGAACGGGAACGGGGCATTACGATCAAAGCCCAAACCGTGCGGTTGACTTACAAAGCCAAGGATGGGAATACCTATCAGTTGAATCTGATGGACACACCAGGTCACGTAGACTTTGCCTATGAAGTTAGCCGGTGTCTTGCGGCTTGTGAGGGGTCGATTCTTGTGGTGGATGCCAGTCAAGGGGTTGAGGCCCAGACGCTTGCGAATGTTTATCAGGCGATTGATAACAATCATGAAATTATTCCCGTTCTTAATAAAATTGATCTTCCCGCCGCAGAGCCTGAGCGTATTCGTGCGCAGATCGAAGAAGTCATCGGGATTGATGCTTCTAATGCTGTGCTTATTTCTGCAAAAACTGGTATTGGTATTCAGGATGTGTGCGAGGCAATTGTTCATCGGCTCCCACCCCCAGTAGGGGATAGTGAGGCGCCTCTAAAAGCCCTTTTGATTGATAGCTGGTATGATACTTATTTAGGGGTTGTAACCCTTGTTCGTATTAAAGATGGTGTTCTAAAGGCGGGTATGCGCGTTAAAATGCTTGCGACAAATTCAATTTATGATGTGGGTGAAGTGGGTGTCTTTACTCCGAAAAAAGAAAAGAAAGATTCCTTAAGCCCCGGAGAAGTGGGGTATATTACGGCAGGCATTAAACAAGTTGCGGACTGTCAAATTGGGGATACCATCACCGAAGAACGTCGCCCATGCCTTGAACCACTTCCTGGGTTTAAGCCCTCTGTTCCTGTCGTCTTTTGTGGTCTTTTTCCTGCAGACGCTGCAGACTTTGAAGTTTTAAAGGAAAGTCTTGCGAAATTACGACTGAACGATGCAAGCTTTCAATATGAAACCGAAAGTTCTGCCGCTCTTGGTTTTGGATTTCGGTGTGGATTTTTAGGTCTTCTGCATCTTGAAATTATTCAAGAGCGTCTTGAGCGTGAATTTGATCTTGATATCGTTAGTACGGCGCCCAGCGTTGTTTATCGTGTTCATAAAACAAATGGGACGATGGTGGAGTTACATAATCCAGCCGATATGCCTGACCCGGTTTATATCGATTTTATTGAAGAACCTTGGATTAAAGCCACTATTTTAACGCCTGATGAGTATTTAGGAAGTATCCTTGCTCTCTGTACAGAGCGTCGAGGTCAACAGCTTGATTTAACATACGTGGGAAATCGTGCAATGGCTATTTATCGACTTCCTTTAAACGAAGTTGTTTTTGATTTTTATGATCGCCTAAAATCTGTTAGCAAGGGCTATGCAAGCTTTGATTATCATCTCGATGATTATGAACAGTCTGCTCTTGTTAAGGTGAGTATTTTGGTCAACAATGAACCTGTCGATGCTCTTTCCTTTATTTCTCATAAAGATCGCTCTGAAAATCGGGGTCGTGAAATTTGTGAAAAACTAAAAGACCTGATCCCTCGGCAGCTCTTTAAAATAGCTTTACAAGCGGCGATTGGAGGGAAAGTTATTGCTCGAGAAACAATTTCTGCGCTTCGAAAAGACGTGACCGCTAAGTGTTATGGGGGCGATATTAGCCGAAAACGGAAGCTTTTAGACAAGCAAAAGAAGGGGAAGAAACGTATGCGTCAAGTGGGGCATGTGGAAATTCCTCATGATGCTTTTTTGCAAGCCTTAAAACGAACAGAATAGAAAAATAGGATTTTAAAACTAATGCATAATATATTT
>VGCX01000093.1 GCA_016869935.1 Alphaproteobacteria bacterium | reverse complement strand
CTGAAATTGTAGTGACCTATAATGGGGCCGATGTCCCTGTTACGGAGTATAAAGCAACGCACCACGTAGAGACAGCAACACGTCCTGCTCCAGGGCCTGCAGCCCTTACGGAAGGACAACGAAAACAACGAGAGCTTGAAGAAGCAAGAGCAAAAGGGGGTGTTGCAGAGAGACTGCAAGAAGAAGAACGTCAAAAAGAAGAAAATGCCCGTCTGGAACGTGCAAGACAAGAAGCTGCTGCAAGACAGGCTGCTGCTGAATCTGCCCGTCAAGAAGCCATTCAACAAGAAGCCAGGGCCAAGGCACAAAGGGAAGAAGATGCTGCCCGTGCCCATGCAGCAGCCCAAGAACAAGCTCGGAAAAAGGCTGAACAAGAAGCTGCTGCAAGACAGGCTGCTGCTGAATCTGCACGGTTAGCAAAAGAACAACAAAACGAGTATAAAGAACGAACATCAATGGCAGAAGAAGAATCTCATCAACGGGCCACAGAAAGTGCCATAAAGGCGCAGCAAGAAGAAATGGCTCGACAAAGAGCTGAAGAAGCTGCTAAAGCAGCTGATAAACAAAGAGAAGAAGATGCACAAAAGGGCGGGTATATAGATTTTGATTTTGTTGGTCCAGAAGCAGAAAAGCTTATAAAATCTGAACGTGTTACCATCACTTTTCATAGAACAGATGGCTATCCTGACGATTCTAATCGGATAGGAGAGCCCATTTTGGTAACATCTGCCTCTCACGTCAAAGCTTCTATCGAAGGAACGCGTGAAGCTGTGCACGTTTCAATCCGTGTTGATGGTGAAGACGTGTATGTTAGTACTTTCGTACCATACGAAGAAAACAATTATCAAGTCCTGAGACTGTATGGGAAAACTGCGGACTGGATGAGTCCAGATGCAGCAAGAAGTAAAGGACTCCTACCAACCCCCGCAGCAGCAAGTTCTATGGCAGCAAGCAGTGCAAGCGAGGCGGCCGCTTCCTCGTCATGGTGAACAGAGAATAACACTGGATTTATCATCAACGGATAGCACTTTATTGGCTCAATTATTAGAACAGGACGCCATTGTAATTTCTTTTTATGATAACAAGCGTCCTCCGATAACTGTTAAGTCAATGCGTACTACCCTCGATATGGAACAGGGAGAACATGCAGAGGTGAAGATTGGGGGCATCATGGACAATCAAAAGGCGATTAGGGGGGCAGGACCTATAGATTTCTCAGGCAAAATCATGCATCTGACGATTACCAAAGGTTCGGTCTTTTTGAGCACCCGGTATACACAATCATAAAATTCATTTTTTTTTATAAACGCCCTTCGGGGCGTTTTTCTATGAAAATAAAAAACCCTACAGGTCAACCCATAACCCATCATACCCTGGTTCAACCCCTTCGGGGAGTTGGGATTTAAGGGTGTCAAAGTCCAGATAAGGACTCATGTGGGTCAAAATAGCCCGTTTGGGGTTGACGTGTTTGATCCATTCTAACGTTTGGGCCAAGTGCGAATGGGTTCGATGAACTTCAAGCTGCAAACAGTCAACCACCCATACCTTTAAAGAGGCTGTCTTAAGCCAGTCAAGGGTGCTACTATCTAGCCGTTGTACGTCTGTTGAATAAGCGATTGCCCCAATTTTAAAACCAAGACTTTGAATAATGCCGTGATCTTGGGCGAAGGGATCCACTACCTTTCCAAAAAGGGAAAAGGGGATTCCTGCTTCAATTTTATTGATCTCTAAAAAAGGCTTATAGTGATCGTTACCAGGATCTTTGAAGGCATATTCAAAAGAAGTTAACAGAGCATTCGCTGTGTTTTGGTCTGCATAAATCGGAATAGGGGCATTTTTTCGTCGGCTCAAAAGGCAAAGATCGTTAATGCCGTGGGTATGATCTGCGTGGGGATGGGTATAAAGAACGGCGTCGATATCATCAATTTCGGTCAATAAAAGTTGAGATCTTAGATCGGGCGCAGAATCAATTAAAACGCGCCTTCCATTCCATTCTACAAGAGCAGAGCTGCGAGAGCGTCTATTCTTTGGGTTTTTGGGATCACAGCTTCCCCAGTGATTCCCAATCACAGGGCTTCCCCCAGAAGTCCCGCAGCCTAAAATTGTTAATTTCATGGCAAATCCTTTTTTACTTTTCCAAAAAGGGCAAAGAAATTGTTTGTTGTTTGCTCTTCAACTTCTTTTAAGGAGATGCCCTTTAGGCCGGCAACTTTTTCGGCGGTGTGAACCACAAAAGACGGTTCATTTCGTTTTCCACGGTGGGGAACAGGGGCCAGGTACGGGGCATCTGTTTCAACCAGCAGGCGGCTGAGTGGAACATGAGTCTTGATGGTTTCTTGGAGGTCTAAAGCCTTTGGAAAGGTCACGATTCCAGACGCTGAAATATAAAACCCCATATCCATACAAGCTAAGGCAAACTCTTTAGTCCCTGTAAAGCAATGGATTACACCAGGCTTTTCCATATCCTGGATTTTTTCCTCTCTAAGAATCGCTAAAATGTCTTCTTCCGCATTTCGGCTGTGGATAATTAAGGGAAGTCCCGTTTCTTTGGCGACACGAATATGATTCCTGAAACTCAGTTTTTGGGCGTCTCGTGGACTGTGGTCGTAATAATAATCAAGACCTGTCTCCCCAATTCCTACAACTTTTGGGTGATGCGTTAAAGTTAAAAGCGCTTGAATGGCGGGTGGCCCTTCTTTTTCAACTTCATGGGGATGAACGCCAACGGTGCAGAAAATTTCTGGCGTGCCCTCGGCAATTTTAATCACCTCTTGGACTTTTGAAAGTTCGGTTGAAATTGTTAAAAATCTTTGAATGCCAAGGGTTTTAGCGCGCGCAATCATTGCGCTAAAGTCTTCTTGAAATTCTGGATAATTTAAATGGCAATGGCTATCAACAAGCATAATTTAATTCTCTACGTAGCGCGGGAAAATGGGCGTTGGCTCTTGTAATTGTGTTCCTGCTTTTAGGGAAAAATCACATCCCCCATAGGCAAATGTTCGCTGATCTTCAGGAACCCCTAAAAGATCTAAGATTTTTGTTGCAGAATCTGGCATAAAAGCTTGCAAATAAAGGCCCAAGTGACGGGTGACTTCTAAGACAACGTAAAGGACGGTCCCCATGCGTTGGGTATCAGTTTTTTTCAAAGACCAAGGGGCCTGGTGGTCGATATACCGGTTTGCATTCCCAATTATGGTCCACAAAACGTCAAGGGCTTTATGGAATAGTTGTTCCTGTAACAAAGAGCGAAGGCTTTTTAAAGCATTAGAGGCTTCGTAAAGAAGGTCTAAATCCTCTTGTGTAAATTCCTGGAAGTGTGGAATCATTCCCTCACAATTTTTATAAGCCATAGAGGCCGTTCTTTGAATTAGGTTTCCAAGGTCATTGGCAAGATTGCTGTTCAGGCGTTGAATAATGGCTGTTTTGGAAAAATCTCCATCACTGCCGAAGGGGACTTCTCTTAAGAGGAAGTACCGAACAGGATCAAGTCCATAGGTTTCAACAAGATTGATAGGATCAATGACGTTGCCTAAAGATTTTGAAATTTTTTGCCCTTCATTCGTCCACCATCCATGGGCAAAGATTCTTTTGGGGGGTTGAAGGCCCGCTGCCATTAAAAAGGCTGGCCAATACACCGCGTGAAATTTAACAATATCTTTGCCGACCATGTGCAAATCACAAGGCCAAAATTTCTGAAAAGTATCGGACAATTCATCCGGATACCCTACGGCCGTGATATAATTTGAAAGGGCTTCGATCCAAACGTACATAATATGATCAGGGTCATTGGGGACAGGAATTCCCCATTTGAAGCTCGTTCTTGAAACGGATAGATCCCGAAGTCCCGATTTTACAAAGCTTATAACTTCATTGCGACGGCTCGTGGGGGCAATAAAATCAGGATGTTCTTCATAAAAAGCCAAAAGCTTATCTTGCCACTTTGATAATCTGAAGAAATAACTTGGTTCTTCAACCCATTCAACATCAGCGCCGGTAGGGGCCTTGCCATCCTTTAGATCCGTTTCTAGATAAAAGGTTTCATCCCTCACCGCGTACCATCCGGCATATTTTCCAAGATAGATATCCCCTTTTTCAACCAGTTTATTCCAAAGAGCAGTCGCTGACTTTTTGTGGCGCTCTTCAGTGGTTCGAATGAAATCATTATTGGAAAACTTTAAAATATCCCCAAGGGCTCTAAAATTTTGGGACACTTTGTCGACAAAATCCTGCGGTGCCATCCCGGCAGTTTTTGCCGCTTGCTCAACCTTTTGACCATGTTCATCTGTGCCCGTTAGAAATTTAACTTGATACCCATCAAGGCGCATAAACCGTGCCAAGACATCAGAGGCAAGAGTTGTATACGCATGACCAATGTGGGGCTTATCGTTCACATAATAAATGGGTGTTGTAATGTAATAAAATTTTTCAGACATGAGCGTATACTAATAACTTCAAGGAAAAAAAACAACTCATCAGTTTTTTAGCAGGTTTTATAAAAAACACAGCGTCTTTTTTCTGAGCTTCTTTGAGTGCTTGATCCTAGAAGCGATCTAATACAGCAGAGAGTCAAGATTTAAATTTGAGATTTTTTGGAAGTTTTTCAACTTTGTTTAGGGGGTTTTCTGTCCTAGGCTTTGGGGTATGAAAAAGAAAAAAGTATTTCCTTTAGAATCTGGACCTTACGCATTTGCGCTTTATGATGCGACCTTCAAATATCTGATGTCGGACCCAGAAATAGCCTTATCGTTTTTACGAACAATAACGGGACGGGATATAGCGTCAATTTGTCCTGTAAGCACAGCCATTCCTGGATTGAAAAGGAAAGGGTATAGTCAGAGGCATATGGATTTCGCCTGTCAATGCAATGACGGAACTGTATTTGTGGCAGAGGTTCAGCTAGAAAAACACAATCACTGGCAAAGCAGGTCTGTGTTTTATCCAGCGGGAGCCTATGTAAACCAGTTGAAAAAAGGGGATGATTGGAGTAGTCTTTGTGCAGTGGTTGCGATCAATCTTTTAGGGTTTGAAACGGGAATGATCCAAGAGCCTGGGGAATATAGTATCCTTCTTCAATTGATGGATTCCAGGCGGAGCGTCATTCTTCCCTTGATTCAAATTCTAAATGTGGAGCTGCCCCGGATTTGTTTAGAGGCATTGCCGGATGGATTATTGAAAGGGTGGCTTACCCTTTTGATCAAGTCTTCGGAATTGAAAGAAATACCGGCTTATTTTGATGCAACACTTAGAAAGGCCATGAAATTGCTAGAATGGTCAGATTGGGATGAAGAAATGAAAAGAAAATATCACAACAGCAAGTTTAAT
>VGCX01000092.1 GCA_016869935.1 Alphaproteobacteria bacterium | reverse complement strand
ACCATTTCTTGATATACCGCCGCATGGGGGCAAAAAGTTTGGGATTATGGCGACACTTCTGAATAATGCAATTGAGTTTTGAAAACCATTCGGCATCATTTGGCTTAGGTTCATTGACATAGTATTCGCTAGTATCACGTTTAGCAGGCGATCTATACCTCCTTTTTTTAGGATCCTTGCGTTTTTTGTTTCTCTGCGCCCCTCTACGCTCCTACGGAGCTTCGCCGGACACTCCTAGCTCTACTTCGCTTCATGCGGCTGCGCCACCCGAAGCTCAAAGAGCGTAGGGTGGATTGTCTCGGTAGAGGGGAGTAGGACGGTTCCATCCATCACTGTCATTCCCGCGGACGCGGGAACCCAGTAGACTTCCGCGCAGGCGGGAGGCCAAACAATCGACTCTTTATTCTTTAGTTTCCTGGGTCCCGGCCTCCGCCGGGACAAAGTTTTTTTAACAACCTTTCTGAGTTGTGTTTTGGATTGAGTCAGGACGACCCAGTCGTCCATCCGTCTTCCCCCTGCTTAAAGCAGGGGTACGACGAGACAAGTGTAGCGATAGCCTGCGAAACGGAATGTCTCCTCGCCCTTTTTAAATACGTTCAGGAGAACCTCTAAGATCCTGAAAACTTCCCCCTAAGCTAGATCAGCGGAAGATAGGCATTCAGTGGGGTATATCATTTTGTCCCAACAGACTGAATAAGCCCCTTTTCATATTAATAAATTCTGTTAAAATAGAGTCTATAGATGGTTACCAAAAAATAATAACGAGGGTATATAACATGAACTTTAAAACCAAAGAAGAATTAAAAAATCACGTAGAAAAACTGAAAGCTTTTTATAACGAATTCTATTCGTTTTTGATCGTTGGTGCCTTTAGCATTTTGATTTGGTTGCTTGCAGGTGCTGGATATTTCTGGCCTGTTTGGATTTTAGTTCTGTGGGGCGGTCCTTTGTTCTTCAAAGCCTCTAAACTAGAGATCGTGAGCAAGGACTACTACAAAGCGATTTGTTCCTTTCGTGATCAGTTGCCTTTCTTAAAAAGATCATGGGAACATGACAAATTACAGGAACTTCAAAAGACAATAAATAATGGGGCAAAGAAAGACGCCAAAACCCCAATTGTTAAAAAAGCAGTGACCACTCCAAAGGCAACAAAAACGCCCGCGCCTAAAAAGACAGTGACCAAAAAGGTTCCAAGCAAAAAGAGCCCCACCAAAAAAGCACCAGTTAAAAAGAAACCGGTTATTAAAGGGAAAGTAAAGAAAACAACCCCTGCGAAAAAGGTGGCTAAGAAAAAATAAAGGAGGCCTTTTAAAAATTTCATGAGGTTCTCTCTAAGTTAGGGTGTTTAAACTTTTCATAAGCTAGTCGATGGATAAAATTCTGTCAACAAAGCAACTTGCAATCGAAGTGCACCCTCCTTATTAGGGGGGGCACGCCAACTTCTTCTAAGTGTCGTAAAGCTAACTTAAACACATGCCGCAATATTGCAAGAATTTTCATACAAATCTCTGAATACAATAAAGGACGACCGGGCTTTCCAGTATATTAACCTTACCTTAGAGGTCGCCGCTTGAGTCTTATCACATATGAACCTATACAATAGTTAATATTGTCTCTTTTCAAAGAGACAGATATGATGTAATTTGTACTTATGTACAAAGATAGATTGTTGAGTGTAAAATGAATATGTTACTTCAGACTTTACTAGAAGAATTTCGTGAAAGAATGAAGACCTTTACAGGAGGCATTTTAAGAGACGTTAAATTTTCAGATCTTTCCAATAAAATTAGTGTTGCCATTGGAATGAGACGTACCGGGAAAACGTATTTACTCTTTCAAACCATACAAGCTCTTTTAAAAGATGTTCCATTAACACGGATTCTTTACATTAATTTTGAAGATGATCGCTTGTTTCCCATGACAAACGCGCAGTTTGGAGAGTTAATAGACAGCTTTTATACCCTTTATCCTGAAAATCATGACAACACTTGCTATTTATTCTTTGATGAAATCCAGAACATAGAAGATTGGCAGATAGTCATAAGAAGGTATTCTGATACAAAAAATGTTAAAATATACCTAACAGGATCTTCCGCTAAGCTCCTAAGCAAAGAAATTGCTACTTCCCTTCGAGGTCGTTCTATAGCAACTGAAGTCTGGCCATTCAGTTTTAAAGAATTCTTATGTGCAAAACAGATATCTTATCCAGATACATCTCTACTAGGAAAGAAAAGATTGGATCAATTAAAAGGCTGGTTAAGCCTATATCTTGATCAGGGAGGATTTCCAGAAATATCATCTTTGGAAAAGCCATATTGTACTCAAGTTTTGCAAGATTATGTCTCTGTTGTTATCTTTCGAGATATCGTGGAGAGATATAAGATTACTAATATCTCTTTGATTCGGTACATGATTAAAACTCTTATTAGAAATGTGGGTTGTGGTTTTTCGGTTCATAAATTTCTTAGTGATTTAAAAAGCCAGGGGTTTTCAGTTGGAAAAACAACAGTTTATGACTATCTTGAATATATTGAAGATGCTTACCTAGCTTTTACTGTCCCTCTTTATTCAGAATCTTTGCGTAAAACTCAAACTAATCTTAGAAAGCTTTATGCTGTTGATACCGGTCTAGTGAGAGCATACACCATGAGTTTTTCTCAAAATTTAGGACATCATTTTGAAAATTTGATTTATTTAGATCTTAAAAGATCCAACCATGAGGTATATTATTATTTAACCTCATCTCGCCGTGAGATTGATTTTTTTGCACGAGACAGCCAAGGAAAATGGCATCTTTATCAGGTTTGCTGGGATATTGAGAATCCTCAGACATTACACAGAGAAACTTTAGCTTTAAATGAAGCTGAAAAGGAATTGGGAATTAAAGGGCAGATTATCACACCAAACTCTTATTTTTCTGCTTTCTTACCAGAAATAGGTTTGTAGCCTAAATCATTTCGAAAGGATAGATTCCCTAATTCTTGGTGATCTTCACAGTACCCACTCGCACAAAATTTCTGACAGCGTCGAGAACTGCGCCATCAGTTGACTCAGCTAAATAAAAGAAAGAATTGTGTTCCATATGTTCCACATGTTATACTTAGATCAAATAAGGAGAACTACAATATGACAGGACTTAGATTGCCAGAAGGACTTGATGGTCGGTTAAATCACCTGGCAGCAGAAACAAAACGCTCTAAAAGTTTTTATCTTCGAGAGGCTCTTGAAGAGTATTTAGAAGAACACGAGGAAGCACTGTTAGCGATTGCTAGTTATGAGGACTATATGAAAAGTGGTCGAAAAGGAATATCTTTGAGCGAAATCAAAAAAAAATATAATTTAGATGACGCTTCATAAGTGGAACATTATTTTTACCAGGCAAGCAGAAAAGGAATTTTCTAAACTTGATCGCCCTATTCAAAAAGAGATAGAGAAATATCTTTCAGGCCGAATACTTATAGCCGATGATCCAAGGGTTCACGGTAAAGCGCTTAAAGGTAATCTATCAGATTATTGGGCATATCGATCTGGAAACTATAGAATTATTTGCAAGATTGAGGACTCAGACTTTATTGTCTTGGTGGTGAATGTTTCCCATCGAAAAAACGTTTATACGATATATAACTAATCTTCCTAAAAAACGGACATACCCTTCAGACAGAGTTTTTCTCTCGCTGTTCTTTTAGCGCCTTAAGCTTCTCTGCAATCTTTGCTTCTAACCCCCGATCGGTTGGTTCGTATAGGCTTTGCCTTGGCAGGCTATCTGGAAAATAATTTTGACCTGAAAAGCCGTCTTTACTGTCGTGATCGTACCTATAATCTTTTCCATACCCAAGGTCTTTCATGAGTTTTGTTGGGGCATTCAAACTATGCGATGGTGGTGGAAGAGAGCCTGAGGACTTCGCACACTGCAAAGCTTTTTTATAAGCCACGTACGCAGCATTCGATTTTGGAGCAACAGCAAGATACAGTACAACCTGGGCAAGGGCCAGCTCCCCTTCGGGGGATCCCAAAAACTCATAGGCATTTTTTGCATCAATGGCTTGCGCTAAAGCCCGAGGATCCGCAAGACCAATATCTTCAACAGCCATTCGGATAAGTCGCCGCGCGATGAACCGCATGTCTTCCCCGCCATCGACCATGCGACAAAACCAATAAAGGGCCGCATCGGGGTCTGATCCTCGAATCGATTTATGCAACGCGCTGATCAGATTGTAGTGATTTTCATTGGACTTATCATAAAGGGGTGCACGCCGTTGAATGACTTCTGTTAATTGCTCTGGATCCATAGGCGCATCATAGAGAAAAAGTGTCTCTGCAAAATTCAATAGGGCCCGCCCATCGCCATCCGCCATCTGAACAAGTGTTGCGCGTGCTTCTTTGGTAAGGGGCAGCGATTTTTCCATAACGCGCTCTGCTTTTGATAATAACTGGTTCAGCGCGTCTTCCTCTAATCGATTTAAGACAAAAACACGACACCGAGAAAGAAGGGCCGCGTTCAGAACAAAGGACGGATTTTCTGTCGTTGCCCCAACCAAAATGATGCGCCCCTCTTCAAGGGCCGAAAGAAAGGCATCTTGCTGTGTTCGATTAAAGCGATGAATTTCATCAACAAAAAGAAGCGTATTCCCATAAGACTGATCAAAGACTTTTCTAAGATCTGCAACACCCCCAACGAGCGCTGAAACCGTTTGAAATTCTAACCCCACTTCTTTTGCAATAAGGCGAGCAAGGGTCGTTTTCCCACATCCAGGGGGACCCCATAAAATAAAGGATGGAAGTTTTTTAGCTTCCAATAATTGAGACAAGGCTTTTCCAGGGCCCAGCAAATGATCTTGCCCGACAATATCTTGAGTCACTTGAGGGCGCAGTTTATCCGCCAAAGGTCTGTGCATATTTTGTGTAAAAAGATCCATAGGATGGAGTGTGCGATATTGCCGTTCAAAAGGCTAGAGGGTTTTCGTTAATATCCCCATTTTCTTCCCCTCTTGAATACAGTATACTGCCAGCATAAATGGAAGGTATACGATTGAAAGTCTTTATTTCTCTGTTGTTTCTTTGTTCGTATGCATGGGGCGATTCTTTAGTAGGACCCAAGAAAAAATCATGCGCCGAATCGTTTAAGGACCTCTATATCCTATTGGACAAGGGGCTCAATCCTTACTTGGGCGGGGTAAAAGAATGTCCTGTCGATGAAACACTTTTAACGTGGTTGTGGCTCGTGAAACACGACCGTCACGCAACAATTGATGACTATCGTTCGTTTATGGAAGAACACCCCCATTGGCCCCTTATGGATAAAATCCAAGAAGGTGGTGAAAATTTGATGACCCTTCAAACAAATAGC
>VGCX01000091.1 GCA_016869935.1 Alphaproteobacteria bacterium | reverse complement strand
TGCTTCTAGCTCATTTGTTACCTCATCAACTATTACAAAGTACTTCCGGCTGGAACAACAGTTGCCGGGTAGGACTTCCACCTACTGAACATATGCACCTTGGCAGGGCGCACATAACATCTTTATCGAACGATTCTGGAGATCTTTAAAACAAGAAAAGATTTATCGGTTTGATCTTGAAACAGTCAAAGACGCTCGTCTTGCCATTCGTGACTATATGGAATTTTATAACACCCAAAGACCCCATCAGTCTTTGGTGTCCTTTCTGCAATAGTGCGTGAACTTAGGGTTTGAACTATTTTAAAATTGGATGATATCGGCATATGAAAGGAATTAGCCATGAATCATCCAACAACACGTCTGACTCTCGAAGACGTCGCAGCACACTTTGCCCACTGGCGTCAAACGCGTCTTACCCCCAAAGAACAAATCCCCGATTACCTTAAGGAAGAAGCCGTTAGCCTTATCGGTCGATATTCCAACCGAATAATCCTTAAGACCCTTAGACTGAACCATAGTCAACTTCAATCCTTTAAAAAAAAACTCCATTTATCGAGCTACCTATGCTTGTTTCCCATCCTATAACGCTCCTCAGTCCTCAAGGATTTTCATTGTCATGCCCCTCTTTAACCAAAGAACAATTTTCTCTTGTTCTTGAGGCCTTCTTCCAATGCTCCAATTAACCCCTCATCATACGATCCTATTAGCTGTTTATCCCGTCGACTTCAGGAAAGGAATCGACGGATTAGCGGCCATCTGCCGCTCTGTCCTTTCAGAGGATCCTTTCTCAGGGAAGCTCTTTGTCTTTACCAACCGCTGTAAGACAGCTATTAAAATCCTTCTCTATGACGGCCAAGGCTTCTGGCTCTGTCTCAAGCGCTTTTCTAAAGGGAAGCTTGCTTGGTGGCCTTCATCCACTGAATCTTCTCCCATCGAAATTGTCTCAACCCATCTCCAGATCATCTTGTTCCAGGGCTCTTTAGAGAATGTCCCAATCCCACCACTCTGGCGCTCTATTAAACCTTAAGCCACCAGTTTTTGAGATAATAATTCTAATGTCTTTTTATATGTCCAAGGCAGCCAATCATGAGGAGACTTTGCAACCGCTCTTACATTCTCCTGGAGAGCAATCAAATACTCTATAGGATTTTCTTTAGCAAGTACGCATGTATGAATGATACTTGTGAGGATACTTCCAATCTCTGCTCCCTTCTTTGTCTTATAAAATAAAGAATTCTTTCTAGCACGTATTGGTATTTTAAGAGCTCCTTCTACAATGTTATTATCAAGAGGACATCCTGGCACCCTTAAAAACTCTGTAAATTTATCCCACCGTTTAAGCATATAGTAAAATGCTTTTCCTAAACTGCTATTATCTTCAACATTTTTTTCTTCCAACTGTGTTTCCATCCAGATCTTTAAATCCTTCATAATAGGACCACTGTGCTCTTTATGGTATTGCAGTCGTTCTTTCTCATCCATCAGTTGCTCCTTTGCAGCCGCATCGTTTTCGTAAACTTGTGCCAAATCATCAATCACCCGTCGACAAAATCCTGGAAAGTATTCATAAATCTCATAAAACTTTCGCCTCGCATGGGCGAGACAGTGAGACAGCACCTCTTCAAACCCAGCACTGAAGGTTACTTTCAGGTTACTGGTTAAAGCATCCGCCATCCGTATGAATTTCCCTGATTCTTTTTTCCTCTTCTTTAGAAGACTTGTCATGTTTTCCCCAGAGTGATTCGTTCCAGACTTAAAGAGAGCAATAGTATAACCTTTAAATTTTGAGTAAATCCCAGAGGTGTACATCCCCCGTCGCTCTTTCTTTGTTTTTGTCTTATTTTCTTCCATGACGTCTAAGATCTTTACGGACGTATCATCGTGATGAAACAGTTTCCCTTGAGCTGCAAGGTATTCTAAGGCTTCGTAAACGGGAAGAACCTCTTCCTTAAGGGAATTCAGAAGGGCACATTGTGTCCCGTTAGGCAAAGGAACGCCGGCCATCAACTGTGCCATTGTTATGCGATTAAACGGAATACCCATGTATGTTTTTGCCATAGCGATAATTGCTTTAACAGACGCTGTATATTTTTTAGGAGGGGTTGCTGTGAATACTTTTTGACAACCGCTACACCGAAAGCTCTGTAAAAAGTATTTAAAAGCAGAAACAAGAGATTGCCCCTTAAGGGAGATAACAATCCGATCTTTAAAAGAGTGAAGATGCCCCCCACATCCCTCAGGACAACAATCCCCTGTCTTTAGTGTCTCATGGGATTGATGCACCTGTTGTGCACCCCAATATGCCTTATGACCAAGCCTTCCATGGCCTTTCTTGCCAGCAGGTCTTTTCCTAGAGGGTCGATCTTCTGAGGTATCATCAGATTTATCTGATTTGTCAGTTTTTTCTTTTGGAAGATTGTTTTTCTTTTCAGTGGTTCTAATCCCAAAAAAAGATTTGATCCGGTGCAAGCTTATCTTTGTTTCCTTGAAGGCATGTAGTAACCAGCAATAAGCCTTAAGAACTTTAGAAAGAAGGGTAATGTCTGAATCATTCAGATCATTTCGAGACAACCGTGTAAGCAGTTCTTCTCTTTCATCTGGTGTTATGTCAATAGACTCAGGACGCTTCATACCCAACTCAACCATGTTAACCAGTCATTCATTATTCCTTTTGCGTAAAAAATTCAAGTGGATTTTTTAAAAAGATTCCCATAAGTTTAAAATATTATGATGCTGCCATTTCATATCGTCTGTCCTGATGAAGGGTTTACCACTAAATGGTGCCTCACGATTATAGGAAACCCCAAACGTCGTATTAATACTACATATGATGTTATTGACTTTTACTGTGTAGACCCTTCATGCGATTGCCAAAAAGTCACCTTATCCATTGTAAAAAACAATACCATAAAAGCCAGTGTTTCTTACGGTTGGAAGCCCGCGGCTTTCTATAGGAACTGGGGAGTAGACCAAGAAATGGCTGACCTCTTAACCCATGGGTTTCTTGATCCTTACGCTCCACAGTCAAAAGATGCTGAAGCCATCTTTCACCATGTCTCCTACCTCTTGACTCAACCAGAGGGACCGCAGTTCTTTAAAAAACGCTATGCCCTCTTTAAGAAAACTCTCAATGGGGGAGACCCCATCCCTGAAAAGAAAAAAAGGAAATCATCCGTTATCCCTTTCCCCTCAAGGCATCCTTCTTTTTAACTCACCATCAACTCTGCCAAAAAATTAAACCCCTAGGCACTCCTCCTCAAAAATAATCCTTTTTTGCACTCTTGCAGAAAGGACACCATTGATCCTCTACGCTCAGCTTATGATTCTTCTTAATCATAGAGATCCTCGCTTTATAGGAGTGCTGCTGAGCGCTTTCTCTAGGTGAGTAGACCGGTGGATCTTCCCCACCAGTCCCTCGCAAAACGGTGCGTGAACTTCTCAATTCACACCGCTTCCATTAAACAAACCCTTCTCTCATATTTTTAATAGTCCAGTGTACAAATAACTTTGGATTTCTTTCTGCTACTTTTATCAAGAAATTCCTTGTTCTTGTTTTATGACCTTTGAGTTTTCGATACTTACGCTGTGCCCATTTTGAGAGAATTCTGTTAAACCATCTCCACACTGGATATAGCTCTGATGCTGTATATTTTCCATAATACACCATCCATCCTCTTAATATTGAGTTGTACATTTTAGCTATCTCTTCCAGTGTGTATGTTGATTTTAATTGTATTCTTTCTCGGCGCAGTTCTTCCTGTATGGATTTTCGCGCTTCCTTGCTGATAGCGGGCGTAAAACCCAAAAAGAGTAGTCCCTTTTTGGATTTAACACCTCTCCTTCTAAAGGTATATCCCAGAAACGTGAACGTTGTGTTGAGATATGTACCTCTGCGCTTATTGTCCTTGCAGTAAACAATCTTCGTCTTTTCTGGATGCAGTTCTAACCCACACACCTTGAATCGTTCGTTCAGCTTTTGGAGTAATTCCTTGGCCTCTTGTTCGGTTCTACAGTGTACGAGTCCATCGTCGGCATACCGGCACCACTCTGATTTTGGGTAATTTCTTGTCATCCATAAATCAAAAGTGTAGTGAAGAAACAGATTGCTCAATATTGGACTGATGACCCCACCTTGCGGTGTGCCTCGTCCTCTTTGAACTTGTGTTCCATCTTCCATTTCCATGGGTGCCTTCAACCATCTTTCGATGTAAAGAATGACCCACTTATTATCCGTATGATGCTTTACCGCTTTCATCAAAAGTTCATGGTCAATGTTGTCAAAGAGTCCCTTTATGTCGAACTCTAACACCCAGTCATATTTCCAGCATCTCTGCCGTGTTACTCCTATTGCATCTAGAGCCGATTTATTCGGTCTATATCCATAGGAATCTGGATGGAAGAGTGGTTCGACCTCTGGTTCTAACATGAGTTTCACCACCATTTGCGCTATACGATCCCCAACGGTTGGTACCCCTAGAATCCTTACACCTCCTGATTTCTTCGGTATCGGAACGGCTTTGACTGCCGGCGGGAAATAACTTCCTGACGATAGTCGGTTCCAGATCTTATAAAGATTATCCTTCAAGTTCTTGTCAAAGTCTTCTAAGGACTCCTGATCAACACCAGCAGCCCCCTTATTGGCTTTGACTAACTCATAGGCCCTCATCACTGACTCTTTCCGTATGATGAAGGGTTTTGTCTCCTTCAAAATATCCTCCTTTTCTAGTTGTATTTTGTATTCGACCGTTTAATGCTGCTCCTTTGCTCCTTTCCTCATTACCAGAAGATCTTCGCTCTTATGAGCAGCTCCGCCCCAGTGCCAAGCATTGGTACTCTCACCCTTATGGATTTAGCCATTTGGATTTCTCCCTTATCATCTTGGCGACTGGTTCCCGTAGTTCCCAAGAGAACCCCAGATCCGAATCACGCCATCTTTACGCCGGACACCACCTATCCAGTAACCAGGTTTCCGATAGGCTGATCATAGAGTGATTTTTAGACTCTACTTTTGATGTCAGGTTAGAATTCTCGACGCTTCATCGATGGTTCACTTTTATTCGTCTTTCTGATCCTTACCTGCCGAGTTTTTTTTTCGCGACTTTTCCTCAATGCTCACGACCACCACTCTTAATGGAAGCCGCTTGAGGTGGTTTGAAGGCTATGCCTGAACATCGCCTCCGAGGGGCCAGACCCTCATCTTCTCTTGAGCTGCTTTATAGCTTTGTCCTTTTCTCACCTCCTTTCTCGCTTTTATCCTACGGCGCACAAAAATCGTTTTCTGTTTTTAATTTCCCAATCACTGCATAAAGTTTTTCCATTTCATCTTGAGGCGTTTGTGGACCTCGCTTTGCAGAAAATATTTCTTTCCCTTCTTCTAAAAGCTGTTTCTTCCA
>VGCX01000090.1 GCA_016869935.1 Alphaproteobacteria bacterium | reverse complement strand
CGATCAGGCGCTCCCTTTATCTAGTTGGGTTTTGATGCCCCTTTGTTTTATGTTAATTAGTCAAGATATGGGACAACGTTGCTTTGCAGCAGAGAGCGACCGGAGTATTCGTTTAGCAATGATAGGAGGGGGCGTCTTTTTAGTCCTTGCCACTTGTATTCCTGTTTTTGTTGGAATGCTTGGGAAGTATTTGGGTTTGGCGACTTGTAATGGTAGTATCTTCATGACTGTTATTTATGCGAATCTTCCCCCTGTAATTATTAGTTTTGTCGCGATTGCCGTTTTGATGGCGATTATTTCGACAGCGGATTCCCTGCTTTGTGCAATTAGCTCAAATGTGACGCTTGATTTTTTAAAATCCAGTAGCATGACGGAGTCTCGTCTTGTGACGTTTATCATTGGCATATTATCCCTTATTCTTTCATTTTATGAAGGAGATGTTATTCCCGTTATGTTAATGGGCTATTCGCTTTCTGTGTTTGGTCTTTTGGTTCCTTTCTTAATGGGTCTTTATGTAAAAAACGTTACAAAAAAACAGGCACTGCAGTCATTAAGTATAGGGGTCATTGGGTTTATCGGTATTTCCTTTTTTCCTTTTCTTGGCGCTGAGCTTGGCGTATTGGGTTTGGCAACCCTTCCCTATATTTCAAGTATTTTTAAATGATAAGAGAGAAAATTTTTCGCCTTGTTTCCTCTATTGATCCTGTTGATGATCTGGAATTAGCCCATCAACAGGAAACACTCTTGTGGATTGAAAGCGGAAATCCCTTATTTAGGATTCAAAAGCCTGATATTCCAAAAAAACATCTGGTTTCATATTTCATTCTTTTTGATGAGGACCAACAAAAGGTTTTGTTAGTAGATCACAAAAAAGCCTGTCTTTGGCTTCCAACAGGCGGGCATGTTGAAGTTGATGAAGATCCTAAAGAAAGTGTTATTCGGGAATGTTTTGAAGAATTAGGAATACAGGCAGATTTTTTCTTCTCTGATCCTTTATTTATCACCTCCACCGTTACAGTGGGGCTAACAGCGGGACATACAGATGTCAGTTTGTGGTATATCTTAAGGGGTGATAGTTCTATGATCTGTGAATTTGACCAAGATGAGTTTAACACTGTTCAGTGGTTTTCATTTGACGAGATTCCTTACGAGAAATCCGACCCTCATATGCGCCGTTTTATAGGAAAATTAAAAAACCTTAGGTCTTCTTTATAATAATAAAAGCGCCTGCTGTTTCTAAAACATCTTTAGAAAATTTTTGGTACTTTTTTGCCAGGAACTTCTTTGAAAGCCCATCAGCCATTTTTATGAGTTGTTTATAAAGAATATGAAAGTGATTTTCTTTCAAATAAGTGCAATGCTCTTCATAGGTTTTTCTATTGAGAAAATAAGGACTGTTGCCTTTAGTTAGTTTCCATATGATAGAAGAAAAAGACCAATGACCATTCCAAAAAGGGGAAAGCCCGTGGCTTTTAAAGTCAATTTGATGAGACATAATACCATCTTTCTTTAGCCATGTAGCCATAGACCTATAAGATCCATCAAGGTCTTCTACATGTTCCATAACTGCTTGAGAAAAAATCCAATCAACACTGTTTTTTTCAGTGATGCTTTCTTCAAACCATGGTGCTTTATAAGATACAGCACCTGTTGAGCCTTTTTCTTTTAACTTTAGTGCCTGGCGGATTTTTTCGATACGTTTGGGGTTTAAAGTATTTTCTAAATAAGAGTCTGAGAAAATATGGCTCGGAAAAGAGTATGTTTTTAGGATTGGTTTGATGGCAGGAAATTCATGCTCATCTGGAATAGGGGTCTTTTTAGAAAATAACTCAATAAGCTCTTCAAATATTTTCTCTTCTCTTTCAGGAATACTATAACTAATAACATCAAAGCCATAATACCTTTCTGCGCCTGCAATGAGGGCTGCAAGGCCTACCCCAATCGATTCCCCTGGACCGATTTCTGCAACAACCTTTGGAAAATCCCTTAATCCACTTTGTTTTAGTAAAACAAAATGCCGCATAAAAACGGAATAGCAATAGCGAGCTGAATGAGAACTTCCTCCTCCAACTCTTTTTTGAATGATCGAGGGAATAATATAGGTAAGAGTTCCTCGAATTATGTTTTTAAGTATAAAAATTATATGTGTTAAAAATTTCATTTTCTAAAAAGTATCCAATAATTTTTTAAGTTTTTTTCTTTTGGTTTCAAAATCTTCAATACGCTGTGTTAATTCTTCAATAATATGCTCGGGAGCTTTTATTTTGAACTCCGGATTTTCAAGACGATCGTTCGTTGATTTTATGTCAAGATCTAGCTTTTCCAAATCTTTTTCAAGTCTTTGTTTTTCCTCAGATATTTTTACAATTCCTTTTAAGGGAATTTGAAGAATTATATCATTGAAGACTAATTGAATTGTTTCATCATGCGGGGACAGAGAAGGTGCTTCTCTATCAGAAAATCTTATAAAATCAAGGTGGGCAAGTCTTATAAAAATTTCCTCATTTTCTTCAATTTGATTTTTAAATCTTCTTGATAGCTCGTAAACAAAGACCTCTAATTTTTGGCCTGCGGGAACGTTTAGGGTTGACCGAAGGGAGCGAATTTCGCCTATAAGATCTATCACTGTCTCGATAACGACACGTGACTCGGGGTTTCGTCCCCCAAGGGGTTGTGGCCATGAATGTCCAGCAAGAAGGCCTTCTCCTCCGATAGAGCGCCAGATTTCTTCTGTAATGAAAGGCATAAACGGATGTAAAAGGCGTAAAATTTCTTTAAAGCACCAGGATAAACATCCTCTCGTTTCCCATAGAATTTCAGGATCACGCTGGGACAAAAGAGGTTTTGTAAATTCTATGTACCAGTCACAAAATTTTCCCCAAACAAAGTGATAAATCGTTTGAGCTGCCTCGTTAAATTTATAGGCCTCCATAAGAGCGGTCATATCATGTACAAGACTAGAAATTTCTAGAACCATCCATTGATTTGCTTGCTGCTTTGCTTGCATAGGACCAAACCTTTGGTCAATGGGGGCGTCATTCATTAAAATATAGCGGGTTGCATTCCAAAGTTTTGTAGAAAAATTACGCATTCCAGCCACACGATCCTCAGAAATTTTAATGTCCTTTCCAGGATTTGAAAGGGAAGCAAGTGTAAAGCGTAAAACGTCTGATCCATAGGTATCAATCAGCATCAAAGGATCAATAACGTTTCCCTTGCTTTTGGACATCTTTTGACCCGTCTTATCTCGTATGAGAGCGTGAATATAGACATCTTTAAACGGAACCTCTTTCTTAAAATAAAGGCCCATCATCATCATACGGGCAACCCAAAAGAAAATAATATCAAAACCAGTGATTAAAACATCGCCAGGATAATGTCGATTTAAAAATTCATTATCTTCAGGCCAATCAAGAGTCACAAAAGGCCATAGTGCTGAAGAAAACCACGTATCTAAAACATCGGTATCTTGTTGTAAAATCACACTTTCTTTATAATAAAGTATCGCTTTTTTCTGGGCTTCTTCTTCCGTTTCTGCAACGAAAACTGTTCGATCGGGGCCGTACCAAGCAGGGATTTGGTGTCCCCACCATAGCTGCCTTGAAATACACCAAGGCTGAATATTATTAAGCCATTCAAAATATGTTTTTTCCCATTTTTTGGGAATAAAGCTGGTTTTTCCTTCTTTTACGGCATCTATGGCAGGACCTGCAAGGGTTTTGGCATCAACATACCATTGATCCGTTAATAAAGGTTCTATGACAACGCCGGAGCGATCTCCATAGGGAACCGTATGTTTATGGGGTTCAATGCGGTCAATTAATCCTTCCGCTTCGAATTGTTCAATTACTTTTTTACGTCCCTCTTGGACAGTCAGTCCTTGATATTCTTTGGGCGTATTTTCATTAAGGCGTGCGTGGGTATCTAAAATTGACATGAATTCTAGACCATGTCTTTTGGCAACCTCAAAATCATTAAAATCATGCGCAGGTGTAATTTTAACAGCGCCTGTCCCTTTTTCAGGATCGCTATAACTATCGGCAATAATAGGAATTTTTCTATGAGTAATGGGAAGAATAACATTTTTCCCAATAAGAGATTGATATCTAACATCGTCAGGATGCACAGCAACAGCCATATCACCAAAAAATGTTTCCGGTCTTGTTGTTCCAACAACAATAAAAGAATCTGAATTTTCAATGGGATAGCGTAAATAATAAAAATGTCCCTCGGTTTCTTTTTGCTCTACCTCAAGATCAGAAATTGCTGTTTGATAGTGTGAGTCCCAATTGACCAAACGCTTATCTCGGTAAATAAGCCTGTCATTATAGAGTTGAACAAAAGCCTTTCTAACGCATGAATCAAAATGAGGATCCATCGTAAAGCGTTCGCGACTCCAATCAGCACTAGCCCCTAATCGCTTTAGCTGATTAATAATAGCGCCTCCTGATTGATTTTTCCATTCCCAAACACGTTCTAAGAATTTTTCTCGGCCTAATGTTTGCTTGTTCAGGCCTTCTGCTTCCAGTTGTCGTTCCACAACCATTTGGGTTGCAATGCCTGCATGGTCTGTTCCTGGTTGCCATAAAACATCTTTTCCATTCATACGATGATAACGAATTAGGATATCTTGAAGTGTAAACGTTAAGGCATGTCCCAGATGAAGATTGCCCGTCACATTTGCTGGCGGCATCATAATGGTATAGGGGGTCGACTCTTTTTTCTGACCTGCTTTAAAAAGACCAGAGTCTTCCCACTCTTTTATAAGTTTCTGCTCAACGGTTTGGTGTTGAAATGTTTTTTCAATCATGGTCATATCCTTATGTAGAAAACCATAAGAGAATTTATTATAAAAAGCAAGAAAAGGGCAAGCCGTCTTTAAGAAAGTCTTTGAGTTAGGCGTCGTACTTCTTCTGTCACAACTTTTTCAACAAGGCTTGGTAAGTTTTGATTGACCCAATCTTTTAAAAGAGGCATCAAAAGGCTTTTTGCAATGTCTTCAACGGTTGTCTTACTATACGTTGGTTGAGAAAAGGTTGGCTGCAAAGCGTCTTTCAAAGAAGATAAGGCAGCAATCGATGCAGAAAGGGTTGAAGATGACATAAGGGCTTCATCGGATGGCTCTTCGATGTTTTTGTCTTCTTGAGGGTGTTGGCGAACATCAACCGTATATTCTTCTACAATTTCTGTTAGCTCCAAAGGTTCTTCTTTCTTTTTGGGTGCACTGATTTTTGGAGCATCAGGCTCTTCATCTAAAATTTTTCTAATGGAAGATAATATGTCTTCCATAGAGGCATCTTGGGGTTGATTTAAATAACTCATGCGATCTCCCTTTATTCTTTGATGGATGTTCCCCAAACAGGAACATTTTCGTAATCTTGTGGATTAAATGCCTCTAAGGGTAGCTCCAAGGATTGTGGTGTAAGAGCCCCTCCTATATCTCTTAAAAGCTCATAAGCTGACACTAAGTGATCTTGTTTTGC
>VGCX01000089.1 GCA_016869935.1 Alphaproteobacteria bacterium | reverse complement strand
CCGTGCTGAGGGCATGAACCTTGGCCGTCTTGAGGGATTCCAGCAAGGCATTGATCACGGTAAAGCTGAAGGTAAAGCTGAAGGGAAAGCAGAAGGTTTTATGGACGGCATGAAAGCTATGGCAAAGAAAATGCTAGAACTTGGAGAGCCCTTAGAAAAAGTGGTGAGCCTTACAGGTCTTTCGGAAGCAGAAATTTTAAAGCAGCGATCGATCTCTTAAAACTTTAACCCTTGTTATTTTTAAGAAAGAGATGATCTTTTAAAAGTAGGGTCTGTTAATGCTCATAAGTCTTTTATGTGATGTCTTTGTATTATTATAAAATGCTTTCCATGCAAGAAATTATAGTAATACAAGTTATATATTGCCTCAGGTACAAAGCTCCTATTCAAATGCTTTACAATTATACGAAATACAACACATTCGCGGTGACAGGCGCCGCCCAAAGTCGAGTCTTAAAAAAAATTCGTTTGGATCATTTAAAAATGAAAATTGGTATTACAGCTCAGAATTTCTCTCCCTCTAAGCCTCAGACCTTTCAAAAATATCTTTGGCATAGATTCTCCCTTATGAATCGTGCCCTATTTTGCGATCATATGGCCCAGTGCTTTGAAGCATCATTATCAATTCAAGAATCAATTAGAAGCTATAAAATGCCCTCGAAGTTTTTGCCCCCTTTAAAGGAAATGATTTGTGCAAAAATAGACCAAGGATCCTCTTTTGCAGAAGCAATAGAAATAAGTGGCATATTAGACGACTTTGGTATAGGCATGCTCCAAACTTTGGAAAAATGCGATGCAATTCATTCTTGTTTTGAAATCTTAGCAAAAACCTATTATCAACAGCATAATTTGAAAGAAAAACTTAAAAAACTTTTAACATACCCTATATTGTTAAGCTTTTTTTTGTTTGGAATATTCTTTTTCGCCCTTCCAATATTTATCAGGTATGTCCAAGATTTTTTAGAAGCCTCTGAAAGCTCCCTTGCGTTCAGTAACTCTTTATTTGTTCATCTGATACATCATAATCTTTGGGTTTATTGTGGGTTAGCTTTTCTAGCACTGAAAGGGATTTTTTATATTTTTAAGCCCTACAAATCTTTTTCTTATTACAAAGAAAAAATTATTCTTTACGTTCCAGTCTTTGGCCCCTTGAAAAAAGATTCTCATCTTCATTGTTTTTTCCAACGGCTATCCTATCAATTAAAGGCAGGAATCCCTGTGACAGCAGCACTCATAGTGCAAACTAATCTCTCTAAATCGTTTGTGATGCAGAAAAAATTTGAGGCTTTATCATATGATATTGCAAAAGGTCTTTGTTTTTCTGCAGCGATAAAAATCCACCTTTCCCCTCCATCGTTTATTATGACGCTTCTCGAACAAGGAGAAGCAACAGGTATGATCGAACATGCAATAGAGCAAAGTGGAAGGCTGCTCGAAACAAGTCTTGTTGATCGCATTGAAAAAGCGCATCAATATATACAACCTTTATTTCTAATTGGAATCGGGCTATTCTTAACATGGGGGGTGTCATCTATTTTGTATCCTCTTTATGAAGGTTTAGGAAATGGATTGAAATGAATTTTATTTTTACCCTAATTAATCCAGGATGCTTTGTCACGATCGAGCAGAAAAATACGATCATTTCCGAAGGTTTTTATGCCCACGTCGATGATTTTAAATCCTCAGAAGACTATGGACTATTTCAAGCAAACAAACGTGCCTCTATCCATATTTTTATTGACCTTCGTGAGCAGTATTATTACTTGGAACAATTGCCTTTGATGCATAGTTGGAAAAAAAGAAAAGTCCTCCAGCTCAAACGTCAGACAGAAAATCCAAGACTTCAAACTACCCACTTTAGAAAAGAGTCTGAAAATACTTATCTTTTTACAAATCTTACTCTTTCAGAAAATCATTTGGACTGGATTCAATTTTTAGCAGGAAGTGGCCATCCCTTAAACCTTCCTCGACTTATGCCATTAGAAATAGAAACATTTCTCCACCATAAAGAATTTATAAATCCACCGGAAAAACCATGCCTTATCGTCCTATACTATGAAGAACTTGTGGGTCTACGTCAGCTGGTTTTTATTGACAAAAAAATAACAGCCTCTCGCCTAGTGTCGATCAGCGAAAAAAATATCAAAAGTCAGATCGCTTTAGAAACTGAGGACCTTATAAGCTATCTGATGGTAGAAAAGGGCGTTGATCCAACGACAGTTGGGTTTGTTCTTTTAGGGAACGCCTCTCTCTTTTCTAAGCTTCCCCCTATGCCTCAAACCATCGTTGATTGGTCACGACTCCACAAAACATCTGTCAAAAAAGGGCTTCCTTTTAATCTTTGGTCTATGGTTTCCCTGTTTTTATTAAAACAAAAACCCCGACTTTCTTTAAAGTTATCTTGTTTAGAGCCATCTCTGATAGAAAAGCGCCGCCGCTTTGTTTTTATGGTGGGCGGATTTGTTTGTTTGTGGATGATCCTTCTTGGAGGATTTATAACAAAAAAATACCAAAAAATTCTTACAAAAAAAGTTCATCATCTGGAAGAGGTGACAAAAAAACTTCAAGATGAAAACTCATTCGATCTGTTCTCTCTTTCATCAAAAGACCAATCAATCGCTCATGGCTATAGTCACTTAAAATCAGCAACCCCTCACCCATTTAATCTGTTAGATGAAACTCAAGGGTGGCTTCAAGATCATTGGGAATTGAAACATATTGAGTGGAGCTATCATTCCCCAAAGTTCAAAAAAGAATCATGGGTTTTAGACCCTCCAGTTCATACAGAGGAAACTCTAGATCTTTGGATAGATTATTTAGGCCCCGACTCGTCACAGCATCAAGCTCGAGAAGGTCAAATCAAACAACCTCTCAAACACTATAAAGTTATGAAAAACCCCCGTATCAAAGAAATTGAAGTCATTCGTATTCTAAAAGAGGGAGTGGATCTATGAGTCGTCGCGTTCTAGAAGGTTTTTTATTTTTTATTTTTACACTGCTTTTTTCTATAGGGATCTTATGGACCCCATTCCAAGATCTTAAGCTGCAAAAACGTCGATTAAAAGAGCTTGAGTCCCTTGAACAGTCTTTAAAAGAAAAAGAGGAGGCGACAAAAGACCATAGAGCGATACAAGAATCCTTAACAGAACTAGGCCAAAAAGAATTTTTAAGTCCCTTTGATGAAAAAGAATGCCTTGGTCTTGTAGCCGATCTTGCAAAAAAATACAAAGTAAACTTACAACAATTCCATTTTGGGGAACCCTTCGAAGATTCTATCCAGGGCAATCAACAGGTTCCTTTTTTTGTCTCTTACACCCCCATCACAATTACCCTTCAAACCTTATCAGAGAAAGCTCTTCGTGGTATGATTGAAAACTTTAACCAAACCGCTAAAGGAATTGTCTTCCCCCGTCACTTGACCATCACTTACACAAAAAATAATGAATTCCTTGTGACGTATGAGTTTTTTGGTGTACGCGGAAGCGCCTCTAGAAAAGCACCTCCGAAAGTTGGTCTCTAAACCTTATACACAATATCTTTTCGAAGTTTCATGAGGCCCGCTAAGTTGATAACCATCAACAACCCCCCTGCAGTACTCATGATCGCAAAAGCGTAACGGGTTTCAATGAAAGAAAAAATAATGAATGCACAAAGCCCATAAACCATATAAAATTTTTTGCCGTACGAAGGCCAAATAAAATCTGCACATTTAATCCCTGCAACGAAATAAGATGTAATGGTTGAATACCCCAAAATAAAAAGGCAGAAGGGCATAAAATAATCCATATAAGGAAAGTAGTGAGAAAGAGCCTCTTGAACCAAGAGGCTAGAATCCGTATTGAGTTTCCATACACCGGTTACAAGGATTAATAGAATTGTACACATACAAACAACAAAAGTATCTAGAAAAATACCAAGAATGGTAAGGCTTGCCTGCTTAGAGGGTTCTTTAAATCGCGTTTCACTATGAATGATGGAGGCATATCCAATCCCAATATCTCCAGAATAGGCTCCTGCGGAAAGTCCTTTGGAAAGGGTTAGCAAAAAAGTACTTCCTGTAAATCCACCTATTGCAGCGTGCCCCGTGAAGGCTGATTTTAAAATAGTTTTTAAAAGCTCTGGAAGAAGATGGATTTCTTGAAAAATGATCCAAAGAGTCATCACAACGTACAGAATAACAAAACCAGGAATCAGAATGGTATTAATGGCTCCCACACGTTCAACACCACCAAAAACCCCTAAAAATATAAGAATAAGAAAAAGGCCCATAACTACATGGGGATTCAGATGAAAGTTTGTTTGAAATGAATATTTCACCACATTAAACATATAAATTTCAACGCCATAAATGCAGAGCAAAAAAGCCATAACATAAGCAATCCACGTGTACTTTGGAAAAGCTTTTTGAAGGAAATACATAGGCCCTCCTTCATAGCCCTTTTTGCCAGGAATATGTCTTCGATATTTAATTCCCAAGTACACCTCTGAGTATTTAATAATCATTCCAAGAAGCGCAACCAATAAAACCCAAACCAGAGCACCAGGCCCCCCAATTTGAATAGCAAGGGCCACCCCTGCTACATTTCCAATACCGATCGCACCACCAATCGTTGCAAAAAAAAGTTTGATAGGAGAAACACCGTGTTCTTCGTCTTCTGCATAGGTACTATGCTTCATGCAAGAAATAAAATGTTTGCACGCCGTCCAAAAATGAAACACCTGAATCCATCGGGCTCTAAAGGAAAAATAAAGACCAAAGGAAATGACCATACCAAGGCCTAAATATCCCCACAAAATAATTTCATTAAAGTTTGTTAAGTATTCAAATATATTATGCATTAGTTTTAAAATCCTATTTTTCTATTCTGTTCGTTTTAAGGCTTGCAAAAAAGCATCATGAGGAATTTCCACATGCCCCACTTGACGCATGCGTTTCTTCCCCTTCTTTTGCTTGTCTAAAAGCTTCCGCTTTCGGCTAATATCGCCCCCATAACATTTAGCGGTCACATCTTTTCGAAGGGCAGAAATTGTTTCGCGTGCAATAACTTTCCCCCCAATCGCCGCTTGTAAAGCTATCTTAAAGAGTTGCCGAGGGATCAGGTCTTTTAGTTTTTCACAAATCTCACGCCCTCGATTCTCAGAGCGATCTTTATGAGAAATAAAAGAAAGAGCATCAACAGGCTCGTTGTTCACTAGGATACTCACCTTAACAAGCGCAGATTGTTCGTAATCATCGAGATGATAATCAAAGCTTGCATAGCCCTTACTAACAGATTTTAGGCGATCATAAAAATCAAAAACGACTTCGTTTAAAGGCAGTCGATAAATAGCCATCGCACGATTCCCCACATACGTTAAATCAAGCTGTTGGCCTCGACGCTCTGTACAGAGAGCAAGGATACTTCCTAAATACTCATCGGGCGTTAAAATAGTGGCTTTAATCCAAGGTTCTTCAATAAAATCGATATAAACCGGGTCAGGCATATCGGCTGGATTATGTAACTCCACCATCGTCCCATTTGTTTTATG
>VGCX01000088.1 GCA_016869935.1 Alphaproteobacteria bacterium | reverse complement strand
TAAAATACCCTCTAAGTGCTGTTTCCCTCTTTTGCGCTGGACATACATGGTTAAATGACCAAAAGAATTAAACACGCCTTGCTTAATCATAACATTCGGCAATGCATTTTTAAGTCGATGCTCCACATCTCGTATTTCCCGAAAAGAAGAATGAAGCACGAATACGTTAATAAAATAGACCAGCACTGTTCCCAAAAGCCCAACCATAAGGGCAGGCTTTGCAAGCGCCCAAGGATGATAGCCGCAGCCGCCAAGAACCGACAGCTCATTATCATTTTGAAGACGAGTGTAGACGCTGACTACCCCAAGCGCTATCGTAATGGGAAGCAAAATCGTCAATAAATCAGGAATCGCCAAAAGAGAAAGCTTGAAAAAAGTTGAAAAAGACTCGCGGGATTTTAAAATCAGATCAATAAATTTTAAAGAATGAACAAGCCATAAGGATAAAAGCAAGACGCAGAGCAACCCAAACGTTGTGGTTAAAACCGATAAAAACAAATATGTAGAGAACCGTTTAAACAAAGGTTTGTTCCATTTCTTTTAATCCTTAGTTGAAAGGATTGACTTTAAATTTTAAGACAGAGTATAGTTACCCCACACATTAACTGTTTTAATGATAATTTCCAAGGATTTTGGTACAGAATGAAAAAAATTTTTTCCCTCTTTTTAGGACTTGTGGTGATTGCCGGCTCAACAATTGGTGCTGATATGCCGCTTGCGGATTATGCCCCCCCTATTGCCCTCCCAGATTCATCCCCGGCCCCATCGGCTCCAACCCCTGAAATAGAAGAAAAAGTCACCCTCCGAATGCTTCCCGAAGGTCCTAGGCAGGAGTGCGTTCAAATCGCTGCCGTTGTGAATGACAAGATTATCACAACAAATGATTTGGATGAACGTATTCGCATGCTCTTGCGGACAAAAATGGAAACAGTCCCCAAAGAAGAATTGGAAAAAATCCGCCGCGATGTTTTGAAACAAATGATTGATGAGAAACTTCAGTTGGAAATTACAGAAAATGCCAAGATTGTCATCACAGAAGAGGACGTCACTTCTGCTATTCGTTATATGGAAGAACAAAACCAATTAGAACCAGGATCCATCCTAAGGGACCTTAAGGAAAAAGGGATTTCCCAAAAAAGCATTCGCGATCATTTTGGATCAAAAATTGCTTGGTCTAGACTTATTGGATACTACCGCGATACCATTGAAGTTGGTAAAAAAGATTTATCCGACCAATTGGACGAAGACAGTCTTTCAGAAAAAGTCTGCCTCCTTGCAGAGCTTGTCTTCCATTATGATTCTGTCCTGGGAGAAGAAGCCGCTTACGAAGAAGCTGCTCACGCCTTCACACGCATCAAGAATGGTGAAAACTTTAGCCAAGTTGCCTACGAAATGTCCCATGCTGCTTCTGCATCAACAGGCGGTGACATTGGATGGGTTCCCCTTTCCCAGTGTGAAGCACCTGTTCGCAAAACACTGAATGAATTAAAACCTGGGGAAATTTCACCTCCCATAAAAGTTGGTAATTCCTTTAAGATCATCCTGTTACGTAATATTCGTTACCCCAATAAGCTTGCCCATGCGATGACCGCGCGCCAGCTTGAAATCAAATTTGCCCCTGCGCTTTCTGATGAAGAAAAGAACAAAGAGGAAGAAAAACTTGATGGCCTGTTTGCAACTATTGAAGGATGCACGCAATTTGACCAAGTTGGGGACCAGCTTGAAAGCGAAATGCACATTTATAAAAATGTTAGCCTTCCAGAGCTTTCTGAGGATCTTCAAGACGTGTTGAAGGATCTGCCCGTTGGCAAACCGTCCAGAGGATACCGGACAGAAGATAAAGTCGTTTATTTTATGGTCTGCTCTAAAAATTTAGAAAAAATTCAAACAGTCAATCAAGAAGCGAAAGAAGACGCCCTGATTAACCAAAGGCTGACAGCTTTTGCGGATCAGAAGCTTCGGGATCTTCGACGGGTAGCGGCGATTGACATCCGTTTATAATTTTCGCGCCAAAAAGTCTCTGGGTCAAAATTACATCCAGGACCCCAATATTATTCGAAAAATCGTCCAGAGCGTCCCTATAACCGAAGAAGATGTGCTTTTAGAAATAGGCCCAGGCCCTGGCGCTTTGACACATGCCCTTCTTGAAACACCTGCGCAGAAAATTATCGTCATTGAAAAAGACGCCCAATTTATTGACTATTGGACGTCGCTGCATCACCCAAAACTTCAAGTCATCCATAAAGATGCGCTTCAGGTTGAATTGCGGGATCTTGCGGAAAAGCCTTTGACGATTGTTGCAAACCTGCCCTATAACGTCGGAACACCCCTTGTAATTCAATGGCTGGATGAATTACCGTTGATCAAATCAATGACGTTGATGCTCCAAAAGGAAGTGGTTCTGCGTATGAGTGCACACCCTGGGTCCAAGGACTATGGCCGCCTTTCTATTTTAACGCAGTGGCTGTGCCATGCGGAACGATTGTTTGACGTCCCCCCAACGGCCTTTAAGCCCCAACCCAAAGTTACGTCTTCTATTGTGCGCCTAATACCCAGAGAATCCCCCCTCTTCCCCGCAGAAAAAGAATCTTTGGAAAAAATAACCGCTGCGCTTTTTCAACAGCGTCGAAAAATGATCAAAAAATCCTTACAAACCCTATGGCAAGACCCAATCCCTATTTTGGAATCATTAAACATCTTGCCAACAGAGCGCCCAGAAAACCTATCCATTGAGCAACTATGCGCTCTATCGCGTGCTTTTTCATCTTGCCTGTGATTATAGGGTTTCTTGATAGTATTGACTAAGAAAAAGGACTGTACCTGAAAAAAAGCCCTGAGTTTTTCACGCGCAGAAAAGTCAAAATCCCCTTAAATTATATCCTTCTTAGTCTAAGGACTGCTTGAGCAACCGCATCTCCTTGATCAGCAGCAAGGCGAAAAAGTCTTGCGGCCTCTCTCTCATCTTTTGCAACCCCTAGACCCTTCACATACATCAAACCAAGATTGACTTGAGCATGTGCATGACCCTGATCGGCTGCAAGGCGATACAACCTTACGGCCTCTTCTTCATTCCTTATAACGCCATTCCCTTTTTCATATTTTCTTGCTCTTCTAAACAATTCTTCTCCGCTCAATCGGCCTTTATCAACACTGCTTCCAGTTAATGAAGAGCATCTCTCTTTTGACGGACTTTCTTTTCTAACTGGATCTTTATCAACTCCAACAATTCCCCCTGATCCATCACCACCTCCTCCAGCGCGTGCTGAATCAATCCCGGATATCAATAAAATGCTTAATATGAATTGTTTCATTGAGTGTATACTTCTAATTTTTATCTGATCCTTACTTACTCGATTATAGTGGGTGGTGTAAAGAGCCATCGGGGGAAGTTTTCACAATGTTACGAAATCTTTGCAGGGGGAAGACGGATGGTTTAGTTGGATACAACTGGGGCTATGTGAATGCAAGGACTTTTTAGTAAAATCTTGCCTCTCTTTTCTGCCCCATCTTATGAATCTCAATTCTATTTGATTTTTATTTATTATCCAACTTTTCATTTTTTAATCAAAATCTAAAAAAATAAGAGGAAAGATATACGGCGTATACACAACTGACTATACATGAGGACGAACCGGGTAGCACGCTAACGCGCCTCCGCGCCGCTTTTTCATATAAATTTTTATCCTTATCTAATAAAACTTCTCTCTTTAACAAATAATCAAAATTATCACTTTTTACTTGATAATTACCCCACGTCCACACAATCCCATAGGGGGCTTCCCATCCGCTCATCACCCCGCTCATCCAGGCCGCATCGCCCCCAAGATTCGCTTCCACTAAAAACTTTGGCGTCAACCATATTTCTACCTTATCTTTATTGGCAGGGATCTTTGCCTTTTTATACCCTGTGTGGATGCTGATCCATCTTGAAGTATCACCAAACCCTGATAGGTCAAACGTTCCCTCCAAGGGGTTTGCAAGACTTCTGATGGGGATATCTACACGTCCCGTATCATCACTGTTTGGCTTATACGTTAAGATCCCCCTTAAAAACCGATCATATTCAGCCTCATGCCCACTCGCAATCGGTGGATAGGCCCTTAAGGGTGCTCGAAGGCTTCCTGAACCACTCCCTCCCCCTCCAGCAGCTGCTGAGGCTAAAGAAGCAGTTGAAGGGCGGGCGACCACAACAGAGGGAACATCTACTACAGCACTTGCCGAGAGAAAGGGCCATTTTTCGATGATGTTTCTTAAAGTTATATTGGGAATAAGTGCTATACTAGACAACACCGCATTGGTCATAGGGCTTCTTCGATTTCCAAGACTAAAGTGTTTCTCAATCGCCTCTCGTTCATAAGAATGCCCATCCATTGCTACAACAGGATCTCTCATGATACTCATCGTAATTGGGCACAAATACTCATTGGGACAATCTTCTTCTTTTGCCGACGCCTGTGCAATACCGGATATCAATAAAATGCTTAATATGAATTGTTTCATTGAGTGTATACTTCTAATTTTTATCTGATCCTTACTTACTCGATTATAGTGGGTGGTGTAAAGAGGGTTTGGGGGAAGTTTTCAATATGTTACGAAATCTTTGCAGGGGGAAGACGGATGGTTTAATTGGCCTGTCCCCCGAAGCCTTGGCGCAGGGGGAGGGAAGCTTGGGCTGGATGACGGCGCGTAACTGCTTGAAACAGGTTGCTTGTGCATCCTTCCCCAACTTTTGAACCTAAATTCTATTTGAGAGTCATTTTTCATCCAACTTATCATTTTCTAATGAAAGTGTTAAAATAAATTGTTTACATATCCCAGGTTTCAGTGGCGGAAAGCGTCGTCTGGGTATGGTCCGCCATTTTTCATATAAATTTTTATCTTTATTTAATAAAACATCCCCAGCCAACAAATAATCAAAACTATCCGTCACTACTGGATTATTGCCCCATGTCCACACAATCCCGTAGGAGGCTTCCCATTGGCTCATAACACCTCTCATCCAGGCCGCATCGCCTCCAAGATTCCCTTCCACTAAAAACTTTGGCGTCAACCATATTTCTACCTTATATCTATTGGCTGGGATCGTTGCCGTTTTATACCCTGTGTGGATGCTGACGTATTTTCCAGTATCACCACATTTTGATAGGTCAAAAGTCCCATCCAAAGGATTTACAAGATCCCTGATGCAGAGATATACAAGCCCAATATCGTTGTCTTTATTTGGCTTATACGTTAAAACCCCATTTAAAAACCGATCATAGTCAGCTTCATGCCCTATCGCAATTGGTGGATAGGCCCTTAAGGGTGCTCGAATGCTTCCTGATGCTGAACCACTCCCTCTCCCTACAGTGGCGCCTGCTGAGACTACAGCAGTTGAAGGGCGCGCGGCGACCACAACAGAGGGAACATACCCTACATCACTTACTGAAGCCCCCCCTGCGCCTCCAACTGCTGAAGTTCGGAGAGAAGACGGTGCGGCTGGAGCAACAGGCACGTACCTACCCCCCATCCTACCATCATCCTCCGCCGACGCCTGTGCAATACCGGATATCAATAAAATGCTTAATATGAATTGTTTCATTATATTATTACTTTCATCACACT
>VGCX01000087.1 GCA_016869935.1 Alphaproteobacteria bacterium | reverse complement strand
GAACTGCTTTGTTCCTTTTGAATCCTTTAAAACTAAATCACCAAGCAAGATGTCCAGAGAACCCCCTTAAATCCCCGTCATTTTTGGCCAATCCCCCGGTGTTGGCCATACTTTATAACTTACTATAGGATAGTAAGCCGTAAAAGAATAATACGAATCTCACCGGTTTTTTAAACCCATCATTAAACGTTAGCACGATGGAAAAAATCAAATCGCTCGCTACTCTTTCAGCGACAGGCTCTGCCCAGCAGAGCAACCCAAAAGGACCAGAAAGAGATAAACAACCCCTTCAAAAGCTGATCCAAAGCCTTTTGGATCGCGTTGAAGCCTTGGAGAATCCTGTGATCCATTCTTCGGAATGGCTCAACCTCAAGCAACTTCAGTCTTTCTTGCCGGAACGTCCTGCCAAGAAAACCATTTACAACTGGATTTGCGATGGCAGGATACCCTATGTAAAGCAACCCCATGTCAAAGCCGTATTCTTCCGTCGTGAAGAAATAGAGGCTTGGATGGGACAGGGTAGACCAAAAGTTGCTCAATTCCTGGCATCTCGTGTTGAGATGCCTCGCAGATCATCTAAATCTAAACATCAAACAAAAGGAGGAATCAAACAATGAACAATTCAAAATCAAACGAAAATCCCATGAAACAAGACAATTACAATGCTCAAGAGCCTTTTGTTGACCAATTTGAGTCAGGAGAAATCCTCAAGGATGTGTCTCATTCGGAAAACAAGACCTTACGGGATATCGGCATCCCAGAGACCGCTGTGACAGGGACCGTCCACGCAAGTGGTGCTGTCACCGAAAATCCCGTAGAAAGGCCTGAAGACAACAGGTCTAGCATGGCGGAAATCATTAAATTCGAGGCTGAGGAGTTAAAAAGAAGGTCTCAAAATTCTTACCCTGATTATATCAAGACTGGGTTTGATCTCATGAACAGAGGCCCAAGTCAAAGGCAAGAATATTTATGGGGTCCATACCTGTCCAGAAAGGGCATTAGTGTCATCTATGGGTCTTCGGATACAGGCAAAAGCAAATTAATGCTGCAATTATGCATGGAAATCGTACACAAGAATGAAACTTTTCTTGGATTTGACCTCAAGCCTAAGCACCACCGCGCTTTGTTTATTTCAGCCGAGGACAATGATGATGATTTTGAAAGAGTACTGGAAATGCAGAAAGACCTGATTGATCAAAAATATGCGCAAAATTTTTGCATAATCTTCGGTTCCGACAATATCGAGGAAAAAGTTCAGAGTTTTCTTGAGCAATTCCCGGTGGATTTGATTGTTGTGGACTGCTTTACTGATGTTTATGCTAAAGACATTAATGATAATTCAGCAGTTCGACGGTTTTATGCTGATTTTGATAAAATCATTAATGCTCATGGTTGTCAGATCATTTTCATACACCACTCCGGGAAGAATAAAGAGTTTGGGCCACCTAACAAAGGCAATTCTGTTGGTACTCAAGCCATAACAGCAAAGCCGAGATTTGTCATGGAGTTACGAAATGAAAGCGGAGGAGACCCTGATGTTAGACATTTATGGATAACAAAGGCCAACAACCTCGGTTCTTCTGAAAAGAGAAAGAGTATAGAGCTGAAATTTGATGAAACCGTCTTGAGGTTTACACCAACAGGCAAAAGACATTCCATCGTTGAAGATGAGCCGGAAAAAGCCCATTCCAATCGTCCTGAATTGTATAAAACCGCTTATAGGCTTAAAGAAGAAGGTCAGAACCTAGATCAAATCAAAGGCGCTGTAGGGTTTAGAAGTAAGGGCAGCGTTTCCAAGCTTATTCAAGAGGGCGATAATAAAGGTTGGTCAAAAAATGAGGCAGAATAGTCATTTTAGGCCAGGTTTCCTGTTTCCTGTTTCCTCTTACCCTAGGGTATTGGGAAACGGGAAACGGGAAACGATCAACTTATACAGCCTGTTTCTTTCTATTTATGGAGTTTGATGCCAATAGATTTAGGGTAAAGTATTGTCCATGTAACAAGTCAAACAAGGATGGCAAATTTTCTCCATTCGAAGGCTGTGATGAGCACGGATATTGCCATTCATGTGGTAAAACCTTTTTACCTGATTTAAGCAAAGATGAAGGTTTCCGGTTTCCAGTTTCCTTTACCCCTAGGGGTAGTAGGAAACGGGAAACGGGAAACTTCGAGACATCTTATGTCCCAAAGAGGTATTTGGATGCTAGTATGGCAATCTTCGGTGATAACCATTTCTTCCGGTTTTTGGTAGATTTGGTCGGAGAGAAGTCCGCTGAAGGATTGGTCCAGAAGTATTGGATTGGCTCATCAAAGCAAAAACCGGGGCATTCGGTTTTTTGGCAGGTGGACTATGAAGGCAAGATCCGTACCGGTAAGATCATCGAGTACGATCCTTTAACGGGAAAGCGAATCAAGGGAAATTTCCCAGATGTTTCATGGGTCCACTCCAATTTGTCAATGCAAAATTTTCACCTGCAGCAATGCCTTTTTGGGGAGCACTTACTTCCTCAAAGTGACGCCATGGTTGCGATAGTGGAAAGCGAGAAAACCGCTGTAATAGCTAGTTATTTTTGCCCTCAGTTTGTATGGCTTGCCACCGGGGGCAAGCAAAATCTAAGTCCCTCCAAACTCACCAGGATGGCTTCTAAAGAGGTTATACTCTTTCCAGATAACGGAGCCTACCACGATTGGTTAACGCTCTCTGAGAGGCTCTCAAGAGGTCTCAGGCTAAAGGTGTCAGATTGCCTTGAAAAGATTGATAACTGCTATGCCTTTGAGCCAGGCTTTGATATTGCGGATTTCCTGATTCAAGAGTCTAGGGTATCAAATTAAACATGGATCGATTTGTTATTATTAAGACTTTACCATTGTATTCTGTCGCGATGAATGTATATGAATTAACCGTAACCAAGGAAATCAGGCCAGCCTTTCCAGCCTTTATTTTTATAATATGTGTTGGGATTAGCTGGAATCTTGTTTGGTCTATTTGTTTTGGAAAAATATCTCCATTCAGAAACGCTCTTTAAGTTTAGTGATTGAATTTCGTTTTTTGATTCTTCATATGATAAAAACACTACATCTTGAGTACTAATTTTATTTGTACCTAAGAAATCACCCCACCCATTCCATCCCTTACTTTTATATATATTTTGTGGATTAGATGGGATGGCCTTATTCTTTTCCCCAGATTTACAGTATTTAAACCATTCTTTTTGGTTTTTTAATCCAAGTTGCCTTATTGAAATTCTTGCTTGTTCAAAATCAATGAATTGTTTCAGTTGTGGTGCAATTTCTCCTGTTCCAAGAAATTCACCGTACGAAATCCAGCCTGAATTTTTGTAAGTTTTATCCGGACTAGTCGGAAAATCTGGTGGACGATTGGGGGATTGACAAAATATTTTAAATTCTCTTTGTGTCTTCAACTTGAACTTTGCGACAAATTTTTTAGCCTCTAAATAGGTCATAAATTTCTTTAGATTGGGAGCGATGTTGCCGGTTCCTAACCAATTTCCAAAGCCTTGCCAATCTTTAAAGTAAACTTTTTCAGGGGATTTTGGTATGTTTGGTGGTAGATTATCAGATTTACAAAATTCTCTCCATTCTTGATTATTTTTCAACCCAAACTTATGAATAGTATTTCTTGCTTGTTCATATGGAAGATATTGAATGTTAATGTAATTAGTTGTTCCAAAAAAATCCGCCCATGATGACCATCCTTTTGTTTGATAAATAACGTGAGGGTGAGATGGTATGTTAATGGGCAATATTTTACCTTTTTTTGCAATTTTAAATTCTTTTTGAGTTGTTATGTTTAATTTTCTGACTGAATCCCTCGCTTCTTCAAACGGCATCCAGATGAACCGTGAAAGGTGATCCCAAAGTCGGATATGCAGTTGACTGGATAACTCCATTTCATCCATGAATTCCGTAAGGACTTGGAGTTGGAATTGTTGGTCGGATTTTTTGGTTGCCTTGGTGGGGTCTGCTTGGTCCTTGAAATAATCCACGATACGCTCGTCATTGGAGGCAAGGCCTCTGACCACTGATAAAATCTCTTGGAAGTTTTCGTTATCGATTTCGTGGCTTTCCGCATTGTAAATGACAGGTAGCACAACATAGCCCCATTCTTTGCCCTCCTTTTTACGCAGAGCTCTACCCAAGGCTTGGACGATGTCCACCCTGCTCTTTCGTGGGTCTGCATAAACGATGCAGTCGATATTGGGGACATCCACCCCTTCTGTCAGGCATCGAGCATTGGTAATGACAGCCTTAGGTGATTGTGCGAATTCCTGAATGATGCGATTTCTTTTGCTGGTCGGAACCTTACCGGATACGGTGAAGGCGTCAACAGGCTCGTAATGGTAAGTCGTGGAAATATGTCCCTGAAGTTCTTTGTTACGTATGGCCTTATCAATCGAAGAGTGAAACGAAACAGCGTTGCGTATCGGGTATCGATCCATTGCTTTACGGAGAGCCAACATGGAAGCCAAGGACCGGGCCTCGGTGTCTTTGTTCCACTTTGCATTGGTCTGAACAAGACGGTTTTTCTTGATGAAATCGGCTATTTCGGCTTTGGAAACCTCGATGGTGATGACTTTATAGTCTGTCAGCAATCCTAGGTTTATAGCCTCCTTAAAGCTCATGTGCGCAAAGGTTTCTCCGTAGATGTCCTCATCGTCCATGGAGATGATGTCGTCCTTGGAGCCTCTGTAGAAACGCTCGGTTGCTGTCATGAAGATTCGCTTCTGGACACGAATGTTCTCGTCAAAGAGGAGGTACGAAAAGAGCTTCTTTTCTGCACCTACCGTCTTGTGGGCTTCGTCGTAAATGCCCAAGTCAAAAGTGAAATTCAAATTATGGCAGGCTTCCCCTACGATTCGTCCGCTTTGGTAGGTCGTGAAGAGGATGATTTCCTCGTTTTTGTTCTGGAGCAACCAGTTTTGGATGTAGGCTGGATCCGTTAAGCAAGGGACACCCAAGTTTTCGGTATAGAAAACAACGTCATCGTCTTTACCGATGCCTTCATCGGAACATACGCAGAGCCACTTGACCTTCCGTTCCAACGCAACGACTTCTCGTAGGTAAACATCCAGCGTTTGTTTGACCAAAGCAAGGCTGGGCACCGCTATCAGGGTCGAACGCACCTTGAGTTGCTGCAGCATCCAAAAGCCGGTGAGGCTTTTCCCTGCTCCGCAAGGGAAAATTAACTTACCACGGTGGTTGCCTTCTTGTCCAAAGTACACTTGGGCGGAGTCAAGGGCTTTTTGTTGATGAGGTCTTGGTTGGCTTGGGATGAGTTTGAGAGATTGGCCTTTTGCTTTGGCTCTGCACCAATCAAAAAACGTCTGGTCTAGTTTGCGCCATTCATCGGCATTGATAAATCCAATGTTCTTACGCCCCTTGTAGATCTTGGCATAATCGTCCACGGTGGTGCAGACCAGGCAGTGGGCAATCTTTTCGGCAATCCCTGTGCTGAGGGAAACAAAGGTGGAGATGGAACGATGGGATAGGGTTTGGTTTTCGTCCTGAAGGTATTTGCACTGAATGGCCCAATAGGTGCCTTCGTAAGTCTCTGCCACCAGGTCAATTCCTTGATCATTGCTGGGCAGATTCAGTGATT
>VGCX01000086.1 GCA_016869935.1 Alphaproteobacteria bacterium | reverse complement strand
TTTAAAGTATCCAACGTTCCCTTGACGGATGCTACATTTTTGTCCCATGCTTTTTGGGTTTTTGGATCAATATCCTTAATTGCAAGGGTACTGCCTTCAGAAGAGACCACTGAACCTGTTCCAAGAAGCTTTCCTAATTCAGCCAACTTGTTTTGATTAGCGGCTGCTATAATATCTCTTAATTTTTTTTGAAAACCTTCAGAAAATGAAGTTATTTTTGCATATTTCTCAGCAAGCGTTCTTACTGTCGCAGCATCAGAACGGTTATCCTCTGATATTCTACGATAGGCTGCAGTCAAATTCTCTAGTGCCTGTGGTTCGGTTAAGGAGCTGTCGAAAGTTGGGACACTTTCTCCTGTTGTTGGAATGATAGCACCTGATGACCCAGCTGCTGCTAGGCTTGGTCCTGTTTCCACCCCGGCAAGTGCTAAAGCCAAAACGAGAGATTTCTTTTGGTCGCGGTTTTCTACAGCCGCATAACAATCCTCCATCACCATAAAATCAGCTAGACCAAATGCAAATACCGTTAATAAAAGGATTTTTTTCATGAAACTGCCTCACCCTTATTTTTTATTTTTTTTAATTCTCTTAGGTTCAGTATAGAAAAGAATAACTGAAAAATCAACAGGGGGGATGGAGCCAATCCCGAAGGTCGATAGTCCTATAAAAATATCCGCGCTCTAAAAGGTCGTCAGAAAGGTCTCCCATATGAACCAGAACGGGGACTTTCCCAAAGCCACGAGGGATCGATAAACGGCGTAGTTTTTCCTGCATTTCATCAATAACCTCAACACCGATGGTGCGTTTATTGAGTTTAAATTCACAAACCAACAGCGTTTGAAGTTTTGTTTGGATCAAATAATCAATTTGACACCCCTCTATTTTCTTTGTTCCCTTTTGAAGATAAGGATTGTCTGCAACAATACTGTCAAAGCCTACGCCCAGCTTTGCTAAAAGCAAGGGACGATTGTTCAACAAAAGATTCTCCAACTGAATGCCTAAAATTCCGTGCCAATTGGGTATAGCAATAGAAGGAGAATGTTCAAAATCTCCCTTATTTATTTTTTCTAAGTTTGGCTCTATGTACTTAACATAAAACCTTAGGTAATGATCGCTCAATCGATAAAGGCTCTGCTTTCCAGATTTCCCTGTTTTAAAAGACCATAATCGATGCTTCGTGACAAACCCTGAAAGGCAAAGATTTTCAATATATCGATTCAAAAAACCACCATGATCATAGCCGAGCGCTTGACGCAACCCTTCAAGGGTTTTCATGCCCCCCTCTAGGGCATAAATAATTTTCTTATAAATAGGGCTGTCCCCTTGATAAAGATCATTAAAAATGCGATCAAATTCTTGAACGAATAATCCATTCTTTGCAAAACAAAGTCTTTTAATATTGTCCTCTAAAAGAAAATCGGTATTGATTTGAGCCAAGTACCAAGGAATTCCGCCGGTGATTGAAAGCAGCCTAAAGAAATCTTGATCTGCCCCCTTAAACCCAATCGCTTTTAAGTACTCTAAAGATTCTAAAAGCGACCATTCTTCCAAGTGAATCACCAAAGAAATGCGACCAAAAAGAGCCGTGCTTTTGATAATATTTTCTTCAATCCATAAAGATACAGACCCACATAGAATCAGTTGTATGCGTGGATATTGATGGACAATTCTATCCCACCAATCTTTTAGTTTTGGAATAAATGTTGGGTCATCCTGCGCCATCCAAGAAATTTCATCAAAAAAGATAACCGTTGGCCCAGTATCAAGATATTGAGCAAGCCCTACAAAGGCATCATACCAATCCTTAAAAGTACAAGGAGCCATTTTTAATTGGTGCACAAGCTGGTTAGCAAAATGATCCCGCTGATCTTGTGCTGTCATGTCTTTATCAGGGGCTAACCCTGAAAACTCTAAAAACCGCACGCTTTTTCCATGCTCTTTTACAAGGTGGCTTTTTCCAACCCGACGGCGTCCTCGAATAACAACGAGATTTGATCCCTTTTTGGCAATATCCCTAAGTTTTTCAAGCTCTTTCTTCCGTCCAATAAATTTACTCATACTGTTTCCTGTCATGTATATTTTTATATCACAGATCACAAAAATGGCAAAGGACGTTTTGGTGATCTATAAAATACATATATCACAGATCACAAAAATGGCAAAGGACGTTTTGGTGATCTATAAAACACATATATCACAGATCACAAAACTTGTCCCTGCGGATGCAGGGAACTAGTGGATCCTGCGGATGCAGGGAACTAGTGGATCCTGCGGATGCAGGGAACAAGTTTGTATTCTCAAAACCACCGATACACGAGAAAAGAAGGACTCTCCACGTGCATCGGGTAAAACTGGATGATCGGTTATTTAGATACTACAGAGCGACTGATGGCCTGCAATTTTGCAACCTGAGCCTGAAGTCCTGCAACAATGGCCTCCCCGACTTCGATTGTATATTCCTGGCTTGGGCAAGGGTTGCCGGCTTTTTTCAGCGCGTCTTTAATTTGGCGACGAAGGGCTTTTTCTTGCTTTCTCAGCTCAGTAATTTGCTTAATAAGGGCGGCGTATTCAGGATTCGCCTTATAATGGGTTTGGCACGCCTTATAGTCCCCCTGCCCCTTTTTATTTAAGGTACCTGCATAAGGTTTATAGGCGGCATTATTTCGAATTGATGTAGCGGAAGGTGCGGTTGCAGCACTTGATACTGTTGCAAGAGCAATGATGCTTGAAAATGTAATGACCGATAAAAGACGCATGGTTTTGTTCCCCCTTATGTTATTGATCTTAATTTTATAGTGACGGGTTTTATATTCCCTGTCAAATAGGGCACCTACCTTGAAAATCAACCATTCAATAGTCGATTTTCAAGGAAGATTTTCTGCAATGTTATGATATCGGAAAAACAAAGCGCTGTTGTTTGATCATTTAACGGCCAACTCACGTCCCCTGGGTGAATAACATACAAATGGTCTAACTTTAAATCATGAAGGGCTATATGCATCGATTTTGTCAAAGAGGGCGTATCGGTTAGTTTAATTTCAAACCCTATTTTTTTGCCTTTAACAAAGGCCAAAAAATCAAGTTCTGCCCCACTATGGGTGCTCCAAAAAAAACAATCTTCTGATTTAAGTCTGAGGGTGCGAATAATTTCTTCAATCACGAACCCTTCAAAGGAATGCCCTCTTTGTAAAGATAGCGCAAAGGTATCTTGTGTCCCCATATGGGATAGATAATGAAAAATGCCACTGTCCCGAATATAGATTTTCGCAGATTTAACTTGCCGCTTTCCCATATTTTCATACCAAGGCGCAAGAATCCGAACCATCAACATGTCATGGAGCAGATCTAAATATCGCTTCGCAGATTGAGGCGATAGGTTTAAGTTCTGCGCAAGCTGATGTGCATTAAAAATCTGCCCATGACAATGGGCTAAAAGCATCCAAAACCGCCGAAGATGGAGTGCTGGTATCTGAAACCCTAGATTCGGCACGTCTTGTTCAAGTAGCGTCCTGACATATCCCTCGCGCCATTCTAGACTTTCCTCATCAGAGGACGCCAAATAGGATCTTGGAAACCCGCCCCGAAACCAAAGATGTTTCCATTCCCCTGTTTCAAAAAAACTAAAGGGGGTAATTTCTTCGTAATAAATACGGCCTGTAAGGCTTTCAGAGCTTTTTTGAATAAGATCTTTGGAGGCACTCCCTAAAATAAGAAATTTCTTTTGGGGAAATTCATCATGCAATACCCTTAAAATAGGGAAAAGATTGGGGGCACGCTGCACTTCATCGATCACAATAAGCCCCTCTAGTTCTTTAAGGACTTGGTATGGATGTTTTAATCGCTCAGCATCGTTAGGATTTTCAAGATCGAAATAGTTACGGCGTGGGATTTTTTTAGTCGTTTCTAAATAAGCACGGGCCAGTGTTGTTTTCCCACATTGGCGCGGCCCCAAAAGACCCAAAATTCGATGGGTTTTAAACCGATGATGAATAGTATCAAGCCAAAATGATCGTTCCATATCTTTGAATTTACCAAAAACTACCTTGAAAATCAACCATTGGATGGACGATTTTCAAGGAAGATTTGATTTTTCCCTTTAAATATAGCTCATCGGAACAATATCAACATCTTCATTAAAAGGCGTTAAGGATTTATGAAAGCTTAAGACACATCCGTGCCCTATAGGTGTTTTCAGCTGGGTCAGAAAACTAAATCCTTTAAATTTCGTGTTATAAATAGAGGCCGCTTTTTTAATTTCTATGGGATAAAGCTGGCCGGATTGTTCAATCAGCAAATCAACCTCTTTCTTATCCGTATCCGCATAGTAAAACAAAGGGGGGCGCTGCCCATTATGAATGTACGATTTTATAATTTCTGACACCCCATAGGTCTCAAGCAAAGGGCCGCTCATGGCCCCGCGCAAAAGAACATCTGGGGTAATCCACCCCGTTAGAAAACAACATAATCCCGTGTCCATGAAATAAAACTTAGGTGTTTTGATCAACCGTTTGCTAAAATTGTTAAAATAAGGCTGGATAAAAACGACAAGCCCCGTTGCAGCCAAAACATTGAACCATGATTTTATGGTCGGTTCAGAAAGTCCGATTTCTTTAGAAATATCTCGGTAATTCAGCATTTGCCCCGTGCGGGACGCCGCCAATTGAATAAAACGACGAAAAGCCATAAGATCATCAACCCGTAGATAGTCTCGAACGTCTCGCTCAATATATGTCGTAATATAGGATTCATAAAAACGCTGCCAGATGTTTTCCTTAGAGGTCACCACTTGAGGATAAGAGCCTCTCCAGATCTTATAATAAATATCAGATTCCCCTATATATCGAGCTTTAGAGTGCCGCTCTTTCAAAGTTTCAAGCGCTGGAATAAAGGGCGATGTGTTCGGACGCCCCTCTTCTTCTGCAAGAGAAATACCCTGCATATCAAGGATCGCAACACGGCCAGCCAAAGACTCAGAAACATTTTTCATCATCAAAAACTGCTGAGATCCCGTAAGCCAGAACAATCCAGGCTTTTTTTCTTTATCCACAAGAATTTTAATATACGGAAATAGCTCAGGGGCATATTGCACTTCATCAATTAGGACGGGTAATTTCAATCGATCAAGAAAACCAGCAGGATCATTTCGAGCCGCCAGCCGCTGATCAATATCGTCTAAAGATACATATGAACGCTCTTGATTTTGTAGCCCTTGAAGAAGGGTTGTTTTTCCAACCTGACGCGGTCCCGTTACCATCACAACATAAAATGACCGGCTAGCATCAAGAATAGATTTAGCAAGAGTTCTTTCAATAGACATGATCAATTCCCGTGAAATATAAAGTCTTATTTTATATTTCACGAGAATTAATCTTCAGTCAAGAGGATTGGGGGTATTTAAAAAAAACGCCAGGGCAACCTCAGGAAAATAAAACCAATGAGGTAAAATAGGGGAAGGTTTAGAGAGGTAAAAGTCAGATAAACTATGAAGAAAAGAGCAATTTTTGCTCTTTTTTTGCTGCTTTTTTTGTTACTGCTTGGCATAGCTTGTTTACAAGCAGTAAGGATAACCATAGGATGGCACATCCAGATTGGGTTTTAAAATTTAAACTAAAAAATACAGACATACGGTGTATTAGGGGAAAATATTATCTCTATGCCACAACCTCTAAATGGTGTCCTGAGAAAGGAAGGACAAAAAAGG